>NZ_BTPT01000093.1:0-27318 GCF_054408565.1 Vallitalea sediminicola | reverse complement strand
GAAAAACATTTACCTTTCAGAGCTGAGAATTAGTAAATTCTTTTTCACTGAATTTCCTCACAATACTATAGTCTTAATATTTATATAATCATTACATGCATAGCTTCGCCCTTTCACAGGTATTACTGCTAGATTGGTACTAACTATATCCTCAAATCAATCTACTAGAGCCGAAACATCGTATAAATTTCATTGATTGTTTTATCTATATCTATAATCTTTCTGTAAGATCGATTACAGTCAACCCTTCTACGTCAGCAAACGCTTTAATAACCTCTTCATTCTTGTTCATATGAACAAGAACCGGTGAATCAAATCCCTTAACATTAACCTTCTTTAGCTTGTCTAAAACAATCAAATTCGAATTATAATTAATTGGCTTAAATTCATCAATTGCAATTCCAATCATTTCACCCATTTCATCATCACTTTTCAAAACAAAAATGATGTCATGATCATTTGCTAATTCTTCAAAGATTTCCTTAATTTTCTCTTTTGTCTCAAAAATTGCTCTGTAATGAATTTTAAGATATCTCACTGTTTTTTTTGCCTTTTCCATCATTCCAATAGGCGTTAGCATGTAGAAAACTTGTTTCTGAGATACTTGTGTCATCTTAATGAGACCTTCTTTAATCATTTTGTTCATCAGTGCATTTACAGTACTGACTGAAACACCTAATTTTCTTGAAAGCTCACGCTGAGTGACATTTTCATTGTCCATAATTTCTGACATAATAGTATGCTCATTATCCAAAAAAACACTTTTACTCCCTGCCAATTTTATCTCCTCATTTCAAGCGACTAAAAAACAAAAATGTGTTAAATTACATTACCGTTCGAAAAACGAACACTAAGAGTAGTTTAACCTCTTATCCAATATTTGTCAATATAGAATATTGATTCTTATATATAATATTAAGAATAGGGTCCATGACGTACATTCTTCTAGTAGCTCACATTAAAGCTTATCATGGGTAAGTCTATGCTGAATGAAATGTCAAACAAGCATAACTATGCAATATATTTAAGTGTAGCTAATCATACAACAATATCCATAGCTAGAATTATTCTGTCAAGCATTTTTGAAAATGTCTCGAAATTATTAAAATATAAGCACCGATTTTTAGGTGCTTTAATAACTTCAGCATTTATTCCACGGTTCTATTTACAACGAGCCTCTAATGGCATGATTCAACAACAACTCCCGTAGCATCATCAACAGCATATATCTGGCCATTTCAAAAGCTCAATAATAAATTCTTATGGTGTTCTTTCAGGAGCATTTAAAGCAGCTGTGTACCCTTATCAATTCATTAAAGCAAATCCAATGCAATATGTAAAAGTACCTAGAATACAAAACAATGAACGAGTAAAAGATGATTTAAAAGTTATTACAATGAATGATTTCAATACTATAATTAAAAGATTTTCATATGGAAGTACATTTCATGTTCCCATCCAAATAGGATTTAATACTGGTATGCGTGCTGGAGAAGTTTGTGCTCTGACATGGGATTGCGTTGACTTAAGAAATAATTCAATAAAAATCGAAAAGACTCTAGTTGGAAAAGGAAAAGGAATATGGGAATTAGGTACACCTAAAACTAAAGCATCTTATAGAACTATTACAATTGGTACTACTCTTAACAATATATTAAAAAAACACCGTAAATGGCAGCTAGAAAACAAATTAAGGTATGGTAAGTATTATACTGATTCAAATTACGTTTGTACAAAAGAAAATGGTCAATTAATTACTACTGATAGTATTAAATATCTTAGTAGAGTTGTTAATTATGAAATAGGTATCAACTTTAATTTTCATTCATTAAGGCATACACATGCAACTATGCTTCTAGAAGCTGGAGCAAATATTAAAGATATTCAAGATAGATTAGGACATGCTAAACTCTCTACTACTATGGATACCTATTCACATGTAACTAAAAAAATGAAAAAAGAAACTGTTGAGATATTTGAAAACACAATAAAATAATTTTGCCACCGACTAAGTACTGACGGTGGCAATAAGGTGGCAAATTAATGTTTTTCATTTCTATAATGACGATAAACCCTGTATTTATCGGTACAATTTACAAATAGTCTCCACATGTACCGTATGCGGAAACATATCCACACACCTAACCCTCTCAACCTTATACCCTCTACTCAAAAACACTTCCAAATCCCTAACCAAAGAAGTTGGCTTACAACTAACATAAACAATCTGCTCAACACCATAATCAATAATCTTATCAAGAGCCTTAGGATGAATTCCATCTCTTGGTGGATCTAGCACAATAATATCAGGCTTATCCTTAAGCTCATCGATAACCTTCAAAACATCCCCAGCTAAAAACTCACAATTATCAAGCCCATTCAACTTAACATTCTCCTTAGCCGCTTCCACAGCCTCCTCAACAATCTCAACCCCTACCGCTTTCTTCGCAACAGGTGCTAACATCTGAGTAATAGTCCCCGTACCACTATAAAGATCAAATATAACCTTATCCCTAGTCTCACCAACATAATCCCTTACTACAGAATACAGTTTTTCTGCACCAAGAGAATTGGTCTGAAAGAACGAAAATGAAGAAATACGAAATTGTAACCCAAGTAACTTCTCAACAAAATAATCTCTACCATATAACTTCTTAATCTCATCCACCTTAACAGCATCCGCTAGATTATCATTTATAGTATGCATTATAGAAACTATCTCTCCATCCAGATTACAACTATTCAACTGACCAACCCACTCCTCAAGATCAAAATCCATCTGAGAAGAAGTAACCAGATTAACAAGAATCTCTTGAGTATTAACAGCTTTCCTGACTACTAGATATCTAAGGTAACCTTCATGTGTTCTCTTATAATAATAAGATATATTCTTCTCAGAAAAATAATCAAGAGTAGTCTTAAGTATTATATTAAAATCATTGCTTACTATCTTACAATCATCAACTGTAACAATATCATACAATGACGCTTTTCTATGCATTCCTAACGCAAGAGGTCCATCCTTATATTCATCACCAAAACTATACTCCATCTTATTACGATAATTAAACACCTCAGGACTCTTAGTTATTCCTTCATATTCATAATGTGTATCTAATGTATCCAACAACTCTAGAACCTGTGATTCCTTTAACTTCAATTGCTCTTCATAAGGTAGAGATTGATATAAACATCCTCCGCATTTACCAAACACCTTACATGGTGCCTCAACTTCCATAGGTGACTTTTCTATTATATCTAAAGCCCTAGCTACTATTTTATTCTTTCTTTTCTTAGTAACTACTGCTTTTATTTTCTGCCTTGGTATTACATTCTTAACAATAACTTTTTCAGAATCTATATTTATAATTCCTTTATTAGGGAATTCTACTCTCTCAACAATACCTTCAATGATATCTTTCTTTTTCATATAATGTCTCCTCGTATTAGTACCGAAATAATAAATAATCAATTTTAATAACGTTGATTTTTATTTTTTACTGCTTAAAAATAGCGGAGAATACTTTCTCCGCTTTAACTTTTATTATTCTTCAGATTGTGACTCTTCTTCTACTGGTTCATCTGCACTGTAATCATTGTCACTTTCTTCATAATCCATATCTTCAAAATCTTCATCTTCGAATTCCTCAAACTCCTCGAAATCCTCTTCTTCTTCAAAATCTTCGAATTCATTTGGGGCTAGCAACTTGTATAATGCGAAAGCTCCTGCGGCAACTGTAACTACTCCTAGTACCACCCAAACCCATGTCTTACTCTTATGTTCTTTCTCTTCCTTGTCATTACCTTTAAACTTCTTTAGCAAGTCATTCACTTGCCTCATATTAAGGAACTCTTCTTTGTTAAATTTCTCAATCATACTTACACCAACCCTTCTTTTGAATATTTTGTATAATTATACCATTATTCTTTGCATTTTTAAACCAATTTTATTCTTATTTTTATTAAAAATTGATTACCATCTAAATATTTATAGCTTTTTTTAGATTTGCAAGCCTTGCCATGAGTTTTTTTACACCAGCACTTGGAAAATTAACTGAAACTTCGAAATCTGCTCCTCCCGGTTGTATATCAAGAACTTCACCTATACCGAACTTCACATGCTTAACTAAATCCCCTATTTCATAGTCCAGGGTAAAGTTTTCTGGAGTTGGCATCTTATTAGCGTTCTTCTTAACCGTATATGGATTTGCTTTCAAAAAACCATGAGCATTTTTTCTGAAACTAGTTTTTTCATTAGGCATGTCCTGTGCAGATTTTTTATACTCTAAATCAAATAGTTGATTATTAATCTCCCTAATAAATCTTGATACTTGATTATATTGAGTCATGCCCCTAATCATTCTTGAGTTAGCACCTAATAAATATAGTTTTTGCTTAGCCCTTGTTATACCTACATAACATAATCTTCTTTC
The DNA here is from genome assembly GCF_054408565.1 of Vallitalea sediminicola. Lineage (NCBI taxonomy): Bacteria > Bacillati > Bacillota > Clostridia > Lachnospirales > Vallitaleaceae > Vallitalea > Vallitalea sediminicola. The sequence goes on along the minus strand of NZ_BTPT01000093.1, from coordinate 22,885 downwards.
TTCTTCAATATCTTCTTGTTGACCTGAAGATATGCTCATATAACTAGGGAATAAACCATCTTCCATACCAGAAATAAAAACGCAAGGGAATTCTAAGCCTTTAGCACTATGCATAGTCATAAGAACAACAACATTTGTCTCTTCATTATAATTATCTATATCTGCTATAAGTGCTACTTCCTCTAAGAAACCATTCAATGTTGGTTCCTCTTCGTTATTCTCATATTCAGTTAACTTGGAAATCAATTCTCCAATATTATCAATTCTTCCATGTGCCTCATCAGTACCTTCCGCTTCCAGTTCTTTGACATAACCTGTCCTCTCAATGACTTCATTGGTTAAATCAACTAGACTCATGGTTGCCCTTTCAACTCTTAATCCTTTAATAAAATTAGCAAATGCCTCCACTTTCTTAGATGAACGTGTCATATTTGGTATCTGACTCACTTCACAAAGTGCGTCGAAGAAATTCACATCATTATTATATGCATAATTTTCTACTTTATTAATTGTTGTTGTACCAATTCCTCTTCTTGGAACATTTATTATTCTTTTTACCGCAATATCATCAGTACTGTTATTAATAGTTTTTAGATATGCTAATATATCTTTTATTTCTTTTCTTTGATAGAAAGATGTACCGCCGACAATTTTATAAGGTATATTATTAAGTATGAATCTTTCTTCAATAACACGTGATTGAGCATTGGTTCTGTATAGTATCGCATAATCTTTAAACTCTCTGCCATCTGATTCAATCCCTTTAATAATTTCACCAGCTATGAATTCAGCTTCAGCTTGTTCATTCTGAAGACATCTATAATCAATCAGAGCTCCTTCATCATTATCTGTAAAGAGAGTCTTACTTTTTCTGCCATAATTATTTTTGATGACTTGATTAGCTGCTTCTAGAATATTTTTTGTAGAACGATAGTTTTGGTCAAGTACTACACTCTCAGCATTTCTGAAATCTTTTTCAAAATCAAGTATGTTGCTAATATCTGCACCTCTAAATCTATAGATAGATTGGTCATCATCACCAACTACACACAGATTTTTATACCTGCTTGCCAGTAAACCAACAAATATATATTGCACATGGTTAGTATCTTGATATTCGTCTACCATTATGTATTTAAACTTATCTTGATAATATGATAATACATCTGGGCAAAATCTGAATACTTCAACTGTCTTCACTAATAGATCATCAAAATCAAGTGCATTATTTTTTTTAAGTCTATCTTGATACATCGTATATACTTTTGATATTACTTGATCTCTGTAATCGCAAGCTTGTTTTTCAAATTTCTTAGGCGTAAGTAATTTATCTTTTGCAGAACTTATACTGCTTAGAATACTATTTTCTTTAAACTGCTTAGGATCAACGTTGAGTTGTTTCATACAGTCACGGATTAATTTTTTTTGATCATCAGTATCGTATATAGTAAAATATCGGTCATATCCAATCTTATCTATATGACGTCTAAGTATCTTAACACATGTAGAGTGGAATGTACTTACCCATATATCCTCGCTACCAGAGCCTACAAGGTTATCTACTCTTTCTCTCATCTCTTTAGCTGCTTTGTTGGTAAAAGTAATTGCAAGAATATTCCAAGGTGCTACATTCTTCTCTTCAATTAGATAAGCTATTCTATGTGTTAATACTCTTGTTTTTCCTGATCCCGCTCCAGCTAATATAAGCAAGGGGCCCTCTGTATGTAATACCGCTTTTTTCTGGTCTTTATTCAAAGAGTCATATTTTTTATCCATATCTTTACCACCTATAGTATAGTTTTTCATATACATAATATAATATCATATCGAACATGAATTCGCTAGAGCAAAATAAGTATATTTAAAAGTATTAATAGTCTCAATATAATACACTTAATTTAACAAACTTCTTGCTAAGTAGTTTTATATACTATATAATAAATATAATGCATAAAATACAATATATAGACATTATTATTATTGTTTAGTTATCTTTTTTAAGTGCTACTCATCATATAATGAGGTGATAAATCAATGAATTATTCAACGTATATGAAAAAATTATTAAACCAACTAGAGAACATGGAACATGTTTATTCAAAAGATATACCTAATATAAGCTTGTATATGGATCAAGTAACTACTTTTATGGATGATAATCTAGGATCACTAAAACGTAGGGACGAAGATAAGATATTAACAAAAACTATGATTAACAACTATAGCAAAAACCATATACTACCACCACCAGTTAAGAAAAAATATTCGCCTGATCATATGATTATGCTAATATTTATTTATTATTCTAAACATGTACTATCCATTACTGATATTCAAAAACTTTTATCACCTATAAAAGATATGTTAGAAAACAATTCGGATTTTTCTTTGGAAAAATTTTATGATAAATTATTGAATGTTCAGAAAGATGAGTTTAAACTATTTAAAAAACATATAGAAAGTACTATCGAAGTAGCAGTTAATACATTTAACGATTCTGATATAGAAGGCAAAGATAAGGATATGTTAGAGCTCTTTAATATCATTTATCTATTGACTTTACAAGCGACAGCTCAAAAACATTTAGCAGAAAAATTAATAGATCGATATTTTAAGCAAAGCCCTGATCCAAAAGAAAATAAAGGGAAATAAAATAAGCTAACGTTTTACCGTTAGCTTTTTATTCGTGCGAATACCATATCATAACCGTCATTACCATAATTCAATGACCGATTTACTCTACTTATAGTTGCCGTAGATGCCCCTGTTTTTTCTGCAATCTCTAAGTATGTATGTTGTTCCCTCAACATCTTAGCAACCTGTAACCTCTGGGCAAGCGACTGTAATTCATTAACTGTACAGATATCTTCAAAAAACAAATAACATTCTTCAGGATTTTTCAAGTTCAAAATAGCCTCAAAAAGCCTATCTAACTCATGTGATTTAATATTCTTGCTCATTATATCCCTCTCCCTTTCTTAAGGTATAATAATAAAACCATTTGGTTTTTCCCATTTACTATTATGCCCATACTCCTTAATCAAATTTTACCACGATAAAATATTAAAGTAAAGTAATACTTTATCCTTTCAAAAATCTTTTCAATTTTTCCTTAGAAGTATTAACTATCAGTTCTTTCGGAAAATTAATTTCTTCAATTAGCTTAATTGCTCTACCGAATTCACCTACATCAAAGGACACATGTGCATCACTATTAATGACTATAGAAACATTTTTTTTCATGCATTTTTCCAGCATAATCTTTATATTATCAGTTCCTTTTCGAAAACCGTTAGGATTCATTGAACTGTTGTTAACTTCTAATAAGACATTATGCTCTTTTGCGGCTTTAACAATTTTATCATAATCAAGAGGATATCTTCCATCGTCTGGATGTCCAATTATATTAACATAAGGATTTTTCATGGCACCTATTATTGCATTTGTATTTTCTTCAATATTTCCAAATTCTATACATGGTGGATGTAGACTTGCAACAACTAAATCTAATTGCTTAAGTATTACTGTATCAACATCAATATCTCCATTATAATTTATTATATTAGCTTCTATACCTTTTAACACTTCTACACCATTAATATATTTTGGCAATACTCCTAGATTACTAAAATAAAACATATGCGCTGAACCTGGCATAGCTGGTGCATGGTCAGTAATTGCTATCAACTCTAAACCTTTTTTAGCGGCTTGGTCAACTACTTCTTGCATGGTACTGTATGCATGTCCACTTACTATTGTATGAGTATGAACATCTAGTATATAATCCATTAGATCAAATCCTTTCATTTACCAAATAATAATCCCTATAATTCCTGCTGAAATAATATAATAAATAGGATGCTTCTTGTATTTTATCACTGCGAACATGGTAACTGCAAATAGGATTATTGATTTTATATCAAATAAATTTGTAATTATGTCAGTTTGCTTGTACAAATCATAGTTAATGATAGATACCATCCCTACATTAACCACTGCTGTAAGTATTAATCCTATAACAGTTGCTCGAAGTCCTACAAAAATTGCCTTAACAACAGGTTTTTCATTAAAATGTTTCAAAAACTTAGCTACAATAATAATTATTATGAATCCTGGTAATATAACACCTAAAGATGATATAAGTGACCCTAAAAAACCTGCTTGGTCATAACCTACAAAAGTAGCCATATTTATTGCGATAGCTCCTGGTGTTGATTGAGATATTGCTATCATATCAGTAAACTGTTCCTTGGTCAGCCAGCCATACGCAGTCGCTTTCTCTTGAAGTAAAGGCAGCATAGCTAAACCACCGCCATAAGTAAATAAACCGATTTTAAAAAACTCATAGAATAACCTAGCTAGGATCATTGTCTTTTTCCTTTCTATAATAAATAAATATGCTTATAACAGCACCACCTAAAATAACATAAATTGGTGATATCTTAAAAATCAGAACACAAACAAAAGATATTATAAGAAGAATTATTCCCCATATATCTTTTACTGATTTTCTAACCATTTTACTGACAGATAGTATTAATAGTGCCAAGACTGCTATTCTTATGCCCCTAAAAGCATTTGCTACTGCTGTAATCTCTCTGAACCTAGAAAAAAACATTGATATAATAACTATTATAATAATAGAAGGAGATATAACACCTAGAGATGCAGCCACGGCTCCCCAGAAACCTTTTCCTTTTATACCAAGTAATGCAGAAGTATTTACAGCTATAACTCCTGGAATAGATTGTGCTAATGCATAACTATCAAGAACTTCTTCTTCCGTAGACCATTTATATCTATCTACCAATTCTTTTTCCACTATGGGAAGCATTGCATAACCGCCTCCTATAGTAAATAATCCTATCTTGAAAAACACCAAGTAGTATTTAATAATCTCTTTAAAATTATTCATAATCAATCACCTTTTAAGTTTATTACGTCAAAACTCAACATATTTTACCATATAAACACTTATATTTAAAGGAAAAAATCTACCAAAATAATTATAATATTCTATTATCCTTCTAAGGTTATTACTATAAGGTAATTAGTGTAACAGGTACAATCTTAGTCGCATAATATATTTAATACAAAAGTAAGCAACCAACCAGCAGTTGTTTATATTACATTATAAGGAGGATTTATTAGTGAGAAGAAAATTGGTTAGCTTAGTAGTACTTATAATTGTTGCATTATCTGCAATGCTTAGTGGATGTAATAGCAAAAGTAATCTTACAACAGTAAGACTTAACGAAGTTGTACATTCAATATTCTATGCTCCTCAATATGTAGCCATCGAAAAAGGATTCTTTGAAGATGAAGGTCTAGATATTGAACTTACTACAGGATGAGGAGATGAGTACATCAGTACATATAATTTATAATTACTTCATCTTCACTAATTATAATCTTATCAACTATTTTATTAAGTATGGCTTTTTTCTCATTCAGAGATGCATGGCTGTATTTTTCTTCCAAACTATTAAATGCATTACCATTGTTTGTCACACTTTTTATTTTTCCATTAGTATCATTATTATAAGCTGTCAACTGCTGTATTTCTTCATCTAATTTTATTAGCTTATCTTTATTACGATTTATATTATTTACATAAATCTCTGTTTTTTCTTTTTCATCATTTATAAAACATTCATCTATGGCTATTTCATATTTATTAATTAGTTTTTTCAGTTTTTCTCTTAATATTATTAAGTTATTAAGTTCATGTTGTTTAACATAAATATTGCTATTAATTTTTTCATTTAGAATTTGTTGGAATCTACTAGTATTGAAAGTTCTTAATTCATATAATATTATTTTATCAATAATAGAATCATATCTTAGTACACTATAGATATTTTTATTTGTAATCTCCTTATGCTTCACTTTATTAACCTTAGAATTTGGGCAATAATAATAATATACTTTTAACTTTATATCTTTGTCGTCTTTCTTTCTGTGATATTTGCTTAGGGAATAACCAGTTTTTAACTTTGCTCCACATCTACAGTAAATCAATCCGCTGCATAATGCATTTTCACTTATAGTAGCTGTACTTATCTGCAAATTTTTTCTTTTTTTACGTCTTTCTAGTAAGAATCCTGCTTGATGAAAATCTTCATTGCTAATTATTCTTAGATTTTCATTGTATGGTTGCAACTTATAATCTTCTCTATTATTCTTAACTATCTTATCTCTGGTTGATTTAGTTTTATTATAAGATTTTAGACCTATATATACCGGATTTCTTAATATCCTTGTTATAGTTGAAGCTCTCCATAGATATTGATTATCTGTTACATTGATATTATGATCTAAGGCTTCTTTCTTTTTTCTAGTTAAATGATTATTTTCATTTAGATGATTAGCTATTCTTACTGTACCCATATTTTTGTTAATGTATAAATCAAATATTGTTCTAACTATATCTGCTTCATTCTCATCTATAATCATCTTATTTATATACTTACCTCTTTTATTTTTGAGACTAGTATTAATCAATCTATATCCAAACGGCAGACCTCCTAGGAATTTTCCTTCTTCATTTTTATCTACAAAAGAAGATTTGACTCTCATAGAAGTCTTGATACTCTCGAATTCAGCAGTCCAGCTATTGAAAAAATTAATCAACTTGTCCATATGGGAATCCGTTTTGATTTCATTATCTGTAGAAGTCTCAAATACTCTAATGTTATTATTGGACAAAACCTGTAGAATGTTAGGCGCTTCATCTGAACGTCTAGTTAATCTATCATTATTATATATTAATAATATATCAAACTCTTTCTTCTCAGCCTTCAGAAGTATTTTTATCAATTCATATCTATTTTTTAGTGGAGTCTTGAATCCTGAAACATCCATTTCTGTATACTCATCAATTATATTTAATTCGTTTGTTTCACAAAAATCTCTACAGCTTCTCCTTTGCATAGCTTCATCCTGCTTATCAGTACTTATTCTGTATAATGCTATAGTTCTTAATCCTTTTATATCATGATACATTAGAACACCCCCTATATAAATATATTGAATTGTTTTTTCTAATCATTCTTACCTATATTAATTATTATATTGAATACTCTATTTTCCACTTGTTCTTTTTCCTTGTCTTCCCCCTTGTAATTACATATAACCTTAATACCATTAACATATTTTATCTTAGTTATATTATCCCTTTCCACTTGATTTTCTCCCATATCAACATATATCTATTAATATGCCTTCTATAATATGTCCTATTAATTCTATTGAAAAAGTTTTATACCAAACAAAATTCTATACATATATTTTAATGAAAATGAATATGGTTAATTTTGACAAAATATAACAACAAATGATATAATGCACCTTATCTAAATAATTTGCATTTTTATAACGGAGGTAGTAACATGCATTGGTTCAAGAATTTAAAAATCGCAACAAAAATTTTAACAGGGTTCCTATTAGTTTCTTTCATTACTGGTATTGTAGGATTTGTTGGTTATCGTTCAATGGATCTTATAATGGATGATCAATACGAGATTGCCGACGTACGTCTACCTAGTGTAGAATCTCTATTAGTCATCAATGAAGCTCACACAGCTATCATTGCAGGAGAACGTGCATTAATTAATAATGACTTATCTAACACCAAATTCAGAAATGATCAATATGCTTATATTGAAAGTGCTTATGATAGATCTGACAAAGCATGGGAAGTATACTCAGCACTCCCACAGACAGAAGATGAAGCTGTCAATTGGGAAAGACTTACAACAGAATGGAATAAGTGGAAAGAACTAAATGAACAAATAATAGACTTATCCAGACAAAAAGATAAGCTTATAGCATCAGGATTATCAATTACTGATGATAAAATAGCAGAAATAGACCACCGATCAAGACAAGTCTCATTAAACAATAGAGATTTATTCATAAAAGTTGATAGTATGCTTGATGAGATTATTGCACTTAACATGGAAGTGGCTGATAAAGCTAATGATAAAGGGATAGAGACATACGCCACGGCTAAATTAATAGTACTTGGAGTAATTATTTTAGGAGTAGTAGTAGCAATCACTCTAGGTATTTTTATATCAAGAGGAATCAGAAAACCTATTAGAAAATCTATAAACATGTTGAAAGATATATCAGAAGGTGAAGGTGACTTGACCAAACGACTTAATATATCTACTAAGGATGAATTAGGCGAATTAGCAAAATACTTCAATTTATTTGTTGATAAAATACATGATCTTATATCACAAGTAAAACTTAATGCGGATAATCTTGCGGTATCATCCAATGAGATTTCATTAGGAATGGAACATTCTAACCAAGGTATGGAAGAGATATCTAATGGTATAGCTAGTGTATCTGATAGTTCACAGAATAATGCTAGTGTAATCGAGGAAGCAACCGCAAGTATTGAAGAATTGGCAAGCACTGCTGATATGGTCTCCCAAGAAGTTAAAAACACTTTTGAAGACAGTAATTCTGCTTTAAAATTTGCTAATCAAGGCGCTGATAATATTCAAGAAGTTGTTAATGCCAATAATAAAGTAAAGATATCCACTAATGAAGTATATGAAGCAATTGTTAACTTAAAAGCTTCCTCAGATAAAATCGGAGAAATAGTTACTCTAATTACTAATATTTCTGAACAGACTAACCTACTTGCATTAAATGCCGCTATAGAAGCAGCAAGAGCTGGTGAACATGGTAAAGGATTTGCTGTAGTTGCAGATGAAGTAAGAACTCTTGCAGAAGAAAGTAAAGAATCAGCACTAAGTATAAGTAGCTTGATCGGTGAAATTCAAATAAAAGCTGATAATGCTAGTTCAGCAATTTCTCAAGGACAAGAATTAGTAGAAGTAAGTGTTGAAAAATCTAATATCATACATGACCATTTTCAGAATATATTAGGTTCTATCAAGAACATCAATGATAAGATTGAAATGATATCCGATTCATCTAATCAACAATCTTTAGTAGCTGAAGAAATGACAAAAGCAATGGATCAAATGTCATCATCCATTCAAGAAGACGCAAGTTCCGTACAACAGATTAACAGTGTCATTGAAGAACAAGCAAGTTCATTCGAAGAGATTGGCGCTAGTATTGAAGAACAGAAAAATGTTGCATATACATTAAAAGCAAAAACAGACAAATTTAAAGTAGAATAAAATTCCACTAATGTAATTACATTCTAAGGGCTGTCTATTAATAGACAGCCCTTAATCTATATAGTCAACTCACCTCTGATTATAGTTAATAAAACCTATACTCTATCTTTATTATATTAATTATATTTATTAAAATAATTAATTACTAAATATAATGATAATAATAATTATTATCATTTACACCTCTGTACTAATTTGTTATAATTTATTACACATAAAATCAAACTAATAATACAACTTTTTATAATTGCTATATAAAAATATATATGAAAGGTGGTAATTAAATGATACTTAAACCGCAAAAAAGAGAACAGATTTTTCCATTACCTGTAGCTTTTATCTCTACCTTGGACAAAAATGGTATTGCTAATATAGGAGCTTGGTCAAACATTACTCCTATTTGTAAACCCCTTGATAAAATTGTTTTTGCTTCTTTACTTAATAGAGATACTCTATCCAACGTACGAGAGACAAAGGAATTTGTTGTAAGTATTCCTACTAGTGATATGCTTGAAGAAGTTATGATAACCTCTAAGAATTTTCCTCATGAGGTAGATGAATTTATTGAAGCAGATTTAAAGGCTCACCAATCTTACAAAGTAAAAGTACCTGGTGTTGATGGATGTTTAGCGTGGGCTGAGTGTACATTAGTTGAAGAAATCTTGAGAGAAAATTTTTCTTTAATAATCGGGAAGGTTGTAACCCTAGAGGTAAATGATGATTACTTCAACGAATCAGGAACAATGGATCTTGAACTTGCTCACCCTCTTACTGTGATGCTCGGCGACAAAAGTATGCAGTACACAATTCCTATAAAACATGGAAGAAGTGCCGATTACTCAGAAATGTTTATTAAAAAAACTTTGAGTTAACTACTCTTCTGGATGGGGCGCAGATAAATCAATGACAGCTCTAATATCAAATAACGCAGACATAGCTTTCATGGGACCAGAAGCATCTATATATGTTTTTAATGAAGGTAAAGAGGACTATGTAATCAACTTTGCTCAACTTACCCAGCGTGCTGGAAACTTTTTAATAGGAAGAACTGAAGAAGAATTCAAAATGGAAAATCTAAAAGGCAAGACAATAATTGGCGGTCGACCAGGTGGAATGCCTCAGATGGTTCTAGAATACATACTGAAAAAGAACAATATCAAGCCATTTGAAGATGTAGAGATAATTACTAATATTGATTTTACTGCTACCGGCGGCTCATTTATTGGAGGAACCGGAGATTATACAACAGAATTCGAACCAGCTGCTTCAAAAATCGAGAACGAAGGTAAAGGTCATGTAGTCGCATCTCTAGGAATTGAAAGCGGGTTAGTTCCTTATACTGCATACATGGCTGAAAAAAGCTATATAAAAGCAAATCCAGAAACTATACAAAAATTTATTAATGCTATCTATAAGAGCCAACTCTGGGTTGATGAACATACTCCTGAAGAAATTGCTGAAATTATTAAGCCACAATTCAAAGATACTGATATGGAATTACTTATTCAGATTGTACAAAGATATAAAGACCAAGATACTTGGAGAAAAGACCCCTATTTTGAAAAAGCAGGTCTTGACCTACTTCAAAACATTCTTGATTCAGCTGGTGAATTAGATAAAAGAGTAGAATATGATAATATCGTTACAACAGAGTTTGCTGAAGAGGCAATTAAAAATATTGAGTAATTACGGCCACCCGTATATGAACGGGTGGTTTTCATTTGACTAATATAATAAATTTGGCATAATTTAACAAATAATTATGCATAATAATAAATCTATTCAAAATAATCCCAATAAAAAATTTACAAGTTTTTTTACCTATATATATTTTTTTGTATGTTATTACATCTATAACATATATATTAATGTTTTCACAAATTAAGCATGGTATATGTTACTAATTGGTATTACATTTCTCTATTTTCTATATTGTTATAATTAATTATATTAATGTAATTTTTATTCATTTTATATATTGACATTCTTTTTAAGATAAACTATAATACTTTTTGGTTAAAATAAAATTTTCAGGAGGAATTATATGAAATTATTTAAAAATTCATTATGTTTTATGATATGTTTTATCATAACTGCTACCACTATTTTAATTACAGGCGCTACTAACGTACAAGCATCAGAAGATCCAGTTCAATTATGTCATGCAAGATACCATATTTTTTCAGCTGACGGTTCAACAGGTCATTATGAAGGAAACATTGCAGTTAAAAATTCAGACCCTAATAAAAAAGTAACTGTTCATTATTGTTATCAATATAATCAAGACAATTGGCAAGACGTATCCGCAAAATATGTTGAAACAACTTCAGACGGATACGAAATCTGGCATTTTGAAACACCTTGTAATTATTATTCTCCTTGTATTTTTGCTGTAAAATGCGAAACAAATGGTCAGACTTATTGGGATAATAACAATGGAAGCAATTATACCGTAACAAGGGATGTTGTTTTAGCTAAAGATTCAATATTATCTTTGTCCAGTCACTATGAAGCTAATCAAACCTATGATAGAATCGAATCAATTAATGGATATATTGCATTAAAGAATTTATCATCAGAAAAAAGTGTGAGAGTTAGAATTACTGAAGATAATTGGCAGACTTATACAGATATTGATGCTGACTATCATTCTTCTCAAGAAAATAGTAATATAGAGTATTGGCATTATGATTATAAAACAAAGACTACTCCAAAAAATGTACAATTCGCTGTATACTATGAAGTAGATGGAGTTACATACTGGGATAACAATGGTGGTTCAAATTATTTTCTAGGTTTCAGATAAAGTAAACCTAATATAATAATCACTTAATATTGTACAAAAGTATAAAATAAGAGCTGTCTCCTAATAAAATGCCCTTCAAACAAGGTCCATTTTATTATGGAAACAGCTATTTTAATTATTTATAATTGTCTTTGCTTATTCGCTTTGAATATGAATAATGTGATAGATGCTAAAGCTGCTATTATACCTACTGGATATCCAATGGAAGTTGAAAGTTTTAATCCTTCTGGAGCAATTATTATATAAGTTGTAATTACTGCTGTCATAAATGTTGCTGGCAAAGTACATATCCAATGGAATCGTTTTTCTTTTACTAAAAAGCTTGCCGCAGCCCATAACATAATTGTAGCAAGTGTTTGATTTGACCAAGCAAAATATCTCCATATGATACCAAAATCAACAAAACATAAAACTACACCTATAACAAACAAAGGAATTGCAATTAAAAATCTATTTTTAAATTTATCTTGTTTCAGACTAATAGCATCTGCAATAGCTAGTCTTGCACTTCTAAAGGCTGTATCACCTGATGTGATAGGACATGCAACAACTCCAAGTAATGCTAATGCTCCACCTGCTGTACCGAGTAAGGATACAGATATTGTAGTTACAACAACGCCTGCTGTACCAGCTTCAGATAATGCCTGTGTATTACCAAAGAATGCTATCGCTGCTGCTGCCCATATTAAGGCTACTATACCTTCGGCTATCATTGCACCGTAGAATATCTTTCTTCCCTCTTTTTCATTTGTAATACATCTTGCCATAATAGGTGATTGTGTAGCATGGAATCCACTAATAGCACCACAAGCAATAGTAATAAATAGAAATGGAAAGATTGCTTTACCTGATGGATGTAAGTTAGTAAGCTGTATCTCTGGTATAGAATACCCATTAACAAATATACCTATCATTATACCAATACCCATAATTATTAATGCCGCACCAAATATAGGATAAATCTTTGCTATAATCTTATCAACTGGTAATACCGTTGCACATAGGTAATATACTATAATTAATCCAACCCAAACCATTTTGTTAATCCCAGTTAGATTCTCTAATATACTCGCAGGTCCATTAACAAAAACCACACCAACTAATAGTAGTAATACTACCGAAAATACACGCATAGCATTTTTTGCTGAAGTTCCTAAATATCTACCTACTATTTCAGCTACAGTTTCTCCGTTGTGTCTAACAGATAACATACCTGCAAAATAATCATGTGTAGCACCTGCAAAAATACATCCAAGTACAATCCATAAAAATGCTACAGGCCCCCATAAAGCTCCTGCTACCGCACCAAATATAGGTCCTAATCCTGCAATATTCAGAAATTGTACTAAAAATGCTTTTTTCCAGCCTATTGGTACGTAATCCACCCCATCTTTCATTGTTACAGCTGGAGTTTTTCTGTTTTCGTCCATTCCAAATATTTTTTCTACAAATTTGCCATAAAAAACATAACCTAAGATCAAAGCAACTATAGATAATAAAAATGATATCATTTAAAATGCCTCCCTATGTATAATAATATACAATTATTATACCTGATATCATTCATTATTGTGCACTTTACCGTTAAATGCACTTTTTTAGAACTTAAACGGTTATTATTTAACTATAAACGGTAAAAAGCATAATCATTATACCTTTGACTATACTTTGATTTATAAATCAAACATTTTTTTAAATTCGCAAGATTGTCTTCTACTGATTGGTATTTCTTTTTTACAATTTTTAAATTTCACTGCATAAGTCTTATTAAACCAAGGTATGATTTCTTTTATTTTCTCTAGATTAATCAAATAGCTTCTATGGCATCTAAAAAAATTGTAATCCTGAAATGTTTTTTCTAATTTACATAATGTATCAGCTGTATAATAGGATTCATTTTCCGTAACTATATAAGTCTCACTGTTTTCAACATAACAGAATAATAATTCATCAGGATCCATTAATATGATCCTCTCTCCTTTCCATACAGGAAGTTTTTTTAGCTTTATTTTGTGAGATTCAATTACTTTTTCAATATTTTCACTATCCTGTTTATGATTATTATCAACTCTATCTTTTATTTTTAATACAGTTATCTCAAGTCTTTCATCATCCAATGGTTTAAGGATATAATCTACTGCATTTATTTCAAAAGCTTTTATAGCATATTCGTTATACGCTGTTGCAAATACTACGTTGATATCTAGATTCAAATTAATTATTTGCTGTGCAAGCATAAATCCATCCATTTCTGGCATAGAAATATCTATGAAAACTACTTCTACTGGATGTATTCTAATGAATTCAAGAGCTTGTATTGGGTCGTCAAATTTTCCTATTACATCTAATTCATCATATTTTGATAATATATAACTTAGTTCATCTATTGCTGGTTGTTCATCATCTACTATAATTACTCTAATCATGTTTTTCACCCCTTATAGGTATTTCCATAATCATTGTAGTTCCTTCCCCCTCTTTGCTCTTTATTTCTATGCTTGTATTGTAGATACTCTTTAATCTATTATTAACATTATTAATACCTATACCTTGTTTTTTATTATCATCAAATAATCTTTCAATCTGTTCATTAATCATTCCAACTCCGTTATCAGAAACAGTTATTACTACATATTCTTCTTTCTGCTTGATACTTATAACAATCTTACCTCCTGCTTTTTTTGCCATTAGTCCATGCTTTACTGCATTCTCTACTATTGGTTGAATTAAAAGAGGTGGTATTTTACACTGTATACCTTCTTCTATGTCATATTCTACTTTTAACCGTTCTGGAAATCTTGCCTGTTCTATTGTTAAATAAGACTCTACATATAATATCTCCTCTTTAAGGCTAATGAAATCACCTGTTGTTTTAAAATTATTTCTTAGATAATAACTTAATTTCAGTAATAGTTCTCTGGCTTTTTCAGGATCGGTTCTACAAAAATAAACGATAGTATTTAGAGTATTAAATAGAAAATGAGGTTGTATTTGTGCTTGTAAAGCTTTCAGTTCTGCTTTATTGAGTAATTGCTTTTGATAATCTATTTCGCTCAGTTCCAGTTGAGTAGAAAATAATTGACCTAATCCCGTTGCTAATTCTTTATCAGAGAGACTAATACTATTCTCATGTGTCTTATATAATTTTAATGTTCCAATTACATTATTGTTTATTGTCAGAGGTACAACTATTACTCCTTTTAATTTGCAGTTCTTATTAGAACACTCAATATCCTTTTTTTCTTGAGCCATGATATACTGTTTTTCTTTTATAGCTCTTTTTGTTATTTCTGTATATATTGGAGCACCCTTCATATGATGGTCACTGCCAATTCCTATAAAAGCTAGTATAGATTCTCTATCAGTTAATGAAACAGCACTTACTTTAACCTCTTTGTAGATTAATTCTGCTACCTTCTGTGCCGAATATTCATTTAATCCTTGCCTAAGGTAT
The DNA here is from genome assembly GCF_054408565.1 of Vallitalea sediminicola. NCBI lineage: Bacteria > Bacillati > Bacillota > Clostridia > Lachnospirales > Vallitaleaceae > Vallitalea > Vallitalea sediminicola. The sequence continues at coordinate 7,458 of NZ_BTPT01000093.1, read as the reverse complement.
GTTAAAGTTTTTGATGCAATACGCAAAGCTAATTGAGCTTTTGCCGTTCCAGCTTTCTCGTACTCATCATATATCTGTTCTATTAATACTAAAAATACACCTGTTCCCATTGAATTAATAAATGTCATAGGTATAAAAATAATTTTCACCAAATGAAGAGCTTCACTATATGGTTTAGCTATGAGTAAAATAATTATCATTTGTAAACTTTCAATAAATGCCGCAACTATTATTCCCGAAACCCATTTTCTTGGTCTATCTTCTATAAACCTTTTTGCAAATCCTGCTAGTACTCCTCCTAATATAGTTGATATACCACAAGCTATAGCAGTAAATTGACCTATAGGAATTAGCATCCTATGAATACCAGCAATCAATCCTGCGCCTATTCCAACAAAAGGTCCACCAAATAACCCTGCAATAATTACTCCAATAGAACGTGAATTAGCAAGGGCTCCACTAACAGGAAAACCAAAGTATGTCCCTAAAATTCCAACACCACCAAATACCAGAGAAAAGAACACCTTATCATATATTGTTAATTCCTTTTTCAACAAGAACTTCTTAACTAATTCAGATTTTGATAATATGAATGCACCTAATATAATTACCCCAAGTTTTTCAAACAAATTTTTTATTAATTCTAGTAACATGATGTCTCCTTCCATTAAGAAAGTAAAATAAATAAAGAATCAATGTATTACTATTATTATCTTATAATTTTGAGAATAAATCCAAGAATTTCAAAATACCAACTCGCTTATTTTTGTACTTGTTTCCTTCATAGCTTCAATCACATCATCTACATTATCTTCCAGATGCTGTTTGAACGTTCCTGCTCCCAATACAGCAATAGGCTTGGATTCACCAGCATATAATGGTACTCCTATACGTAGTATATTCTTATTAACGAACCCATTATCAAGAACATATCCATTCTCCAAGAAATGTGATTTTAATTGATTCATATGTTCTAATATATTATTATTCTTGTTTACATATATTTCTTCTATACGTTTTCGCTCTTCTTCTTCCAGATGAACGATATATGGTAAAGCCCATGTAATTGACTCTTCATAATAGCGACATGTATCAACACTCATCATTGTAATATTATCTTTATGAGCTTGCTTTGTTAAAACGATAAACTGATCGTTGGAATATCCTATAAGCAATAAACTGATACCGTACCTATTACTTAAATCAACTAAATATTTCTTAGCTACTTCCTTAAGAAAATGCCATCTATTACTCTTTTCTGCCAAACTAAAAAATTTTAATCCTATTATATATTTGTTATTCAAGTTCTTCTGTATATAGTCAAGATGACGTAATGTATGCAGATATCGGTTCAAGCTACTTACGTTATAACCAGTCATTGATTGAAGTTGATTAAAACTTACTTGTTCTTCCTTTGCTATTATTTCTAATAATTTTAGCCCTTTTTCTAAAGCTGGTGCTGGTGTTAAGGACATTTTATCACCGTACCTTTCTATGTATTATAAATCTTTCTTGATTATGTAAATAAGAGCAATCAAATATAATATACCTGCTATACCAAACAGTATCTGAAAAATATCTAAAGAAAATATTTTCCATGATGGATCGATTACTCTAATGATTATTGTACTTATGTTAGTACTAACAAAAGAAAATACTGCTGTTATAGCCGCATTAACTGCCATATATGAAAGTCTATGTTCATGATCCGTTAATTTTAAATTAACATTGAATTTAGCTATATTAAATCCTATCATAAATATACCATTTAATAAGATAAATAAAAAGTAAATTATATGACAATCTACAGAAATAAATAACCATAAAAAATGAGTTGCCATAAAACATAATCCTGTATACTTAAGAATCTTCTTGAACCCATAACGGTCAACACCCGCTCCCCAGAACTTTGCAAGAAGCAATTTAATAACCGCAGTAAAACTGGAAACAAAAGCTATAAAACCATAAGAAAGCTTAATATATTTAATTGCATATATATTAAAAAATGGTCTGCCGAAATTCCAAGCGAACATCCATAATAATGAAAATATGATAAATTGTCTGTATTTAGGGTCTTTTAGCGGCAGAGTCAATGTCTGTTTCAATGATAGTTTACCCTTAGTAATTAAAGGATAATCTTCTAACCTAGTAATAATAAATATTTCCCCAACTGCAAATATAATACTTACAATAAATATTATCATAAATAAACTAGTAGTATGTACATAAGTATCTAGAACCCTACCAACACATAGTGGCATAAGTATTCCAACACCATTACCTATCAAGTTACGTGTAGAATAATATCTCCCTTTTCTATCTATAGGTATTATTCTATCATTCCAAGCTAAGAATGTTCCTCCCATCAATGATGTGAAAGACATGGAAGTAAATATAATAAATAGTAGAATTATGAATCGTGAACTTTCTAAAAAAGGTAGTAACATTATTAAATAAAATATGACAAACCGTAAAGTTCTTGTAATTAACACCATCTTCTTTGGACTTTTAAATTTTTCATATATCAATGGTGAAAACACTTGAAATATATTAGTTAAAGCTATGAATCCTAGAATATAACCCATTTCATAATCAGCTAATCCTAAAAAAATCATGAAACTAGTTAATACTAGATTCCCTGGCATAGCTATTGATTCAATGACATTTCGCAGTGCAATACATATTAAAAATACATTTTTCTGTTTGATATCCAGCTTAAATTTTTTCATATATCCACCTTTACTTTTATATATAATAGTTCTACTATTATATATGATATCACATCACAAAAAATACTTCTACCACAAATTAATTTTAAATTAGACAACCTGTCACTTTTATTTTCAAATGAACATATATTATTATAGATAGATATTGTTTGAAATAAGTAAAGGAGACATTATTTTGCGAATTACAGATATTTATGAACTTAAGGAAAGTAAAATTTTTAATTTATCTCCTTCTCAGCAAAAAAGAATAGATTTGAAATTAGATAAAATATGTATACCAAAAACTTTGTTGACTGGAACAATAAAATATAGAGACATGCCAATTGAAAATGCTACTATTCAAGTATTGAATAGTAACACTAAACCATTATACTGTACACAAAGTAATAAATATGGAATATATAGCTTTAAAAATATATTAGCTCCGGGGAAATATCAATTAATTGCTACTAAAGATCGTTTTTTGACATCTCCTATTAAAAAAGTGAAGATATATCCCAATACTAGAAAACGATTAAATTTTAATTTATATAAAAATCCTATTACTAGAAAAGTATTACTTTATGGTACCATTTATAATAACTACAATAATAGATGTATCCCTAATGCAAAAATCACTCTAACACTAGAAGATAAACCTAATAAAATTATCGCAACAACTTGTTCCAATAAGAGCGGTCAATATTTAATATATAATATTCCATCTAGTAATTTTATAATAACAGTTTCTCATCCTAAGTATAAACCTAAAACAATATGCAGACCTTTAAAAAACATCAGTAAACTTAACTTTAAGCTAAATAAAATTAGAGAAAATGTTAAATTCAATTTTAACTTGATAATTAGAGAGTATGATGATGAAATTGTTTTCTATGAAATAAAATCCAAATTTAGAAAGAGGTGAAAGTGAAATTATGACTAGTTATGATAAATATCAAATTGCTCACAGTGATGAGATAATTTCTGAAGGTGCACAAGAAAACCATATTGATATTTCATTAATAGAAAATGCCAATATAAATGTTGGAGTTATAACAGGAACAGTATTAACCTCAGCTGGCGTACCAGTTTCTAATGCTACTGTTAAACTAACCACTGCAGATCTTAAAGATTATATTCATGCTACTACCAATGTTGTTGGTAAGTTTACTCTAACATCTATTCCAATAGGTTCTTATTTAATTTCAGCTACTAAAGAAGATTATACATTATCAAATCCAATTTCAATAACAGTTAGAAAAAACAAAAAAACCGATATTGATATTATCATTGATTTTGATCCTGATTCTAATAAAAATATAATTTTCGGAATAATTAAATCAGATATTGCTCCTATAGAAAGTGCATTTGTTCAACTATATAAAGTTGAAGGAACTGAAGAAATATATATGGGTATGTCAGTGACAAATGAATCTGGACAATATCTTTTTATCAATCTTGATGATGGTAATTATCTTACAAAAGTAACTAAAATAGGATATTTTGATGCTCAATCTCAACCAACAGCTATTGCTGGAAAAGAGTATTTACCAGTAGATGTATTGCTCATACCTGATACATCTAACAATGGGATAATATTCGGTACTATAAATGATAGTGATACTAAAGAACCAATCAATAATGCAGTTGTTGCACTTTATTCTATTGAAGATAATATTGAAACCCTAATACAAATAACTAAAACTAATTTAGATGGTAAATATCTATTTGGCAATATCCCATCAGGTAAATATAGAGTAAAATCTACAGTTCAAGCTTACGAAGAATAACACATATTAAAATGGTATTGTATCTAAAAGTTCAATGCCATTTGATATTTTATCTTACACAAAACAATATATATTTTAATACAATATAGTATATGAAAATAAGTTGGAGGTACATATGTCTCCTTTAGTAAAAATTCAAAATCTATCGTATACGTATCACACACCAAAAGGTGAAACAAAGACCTTAGAAAATATTAACCTTATGATTAATAAAGGAGAATTTATTAGTATTGTAGGTCCTAGTGGTTGTGGGAAATCCACGCTATTATCGCTTATATCTGGTCTGATACAGCCTTCAATCGGAGAAGTTGTCCTAGATAAGTCTTTGATAAATAATGATTCCCATTACATTGGATATATGCTTCAGAAAGATCATCTTTTTGAATGGAGAACAGTGTATAGAAATGTATTGCTTGGATTGGAAATTAATAACAAACAATCTAAAGAGAGTCTTGAATATATAAATGGATTACTTAAGCAATATGGTTTATATGATTTCAAGAATTATAAACCATCTCAACTTTCAGGAGGAATGAGGCAAAAAGCGGCTCTTATCAGAACTCTAGCATTAAAGCCTGAAATATTATTATTAGATGAACCTTTTGCAGCGCTTGATTACCAAACAAGATTATCTGCTGGAGATGAAATCGGTACTATCTTAAAAGAAGAAAATAAAACAGCTTTATTGGTAACTCATGATATAGCAGATGCTATATGTAATAAAAAGTTACTATATATATTGATTGAAAATATCTATACCCCATTTCAATAAGTTCAATATATTTCCCTTGATTTTATAAGCTGAATAGAACTAAACAATTGCTGGCTCTATAGCAATTATTTAATTCAACTTATATAATAAAACCAATATTATTAAAATGCTCTTATCTTATTAATGGGCCATAGTCTTAGAACTACTTTTCCTTCAATCTTATCTTTATCTATGCATCCAAAATTTCTACTGTCACAGCTATATTCTCTGTTATCTCCAAGAACAAATAATTGTCCTTCGGGAACCTCTAAAGGAAATCCTATATTCCTACTATCTGTCATTCCTTTTGTATAGGATTCGTCTAACTGCTGCTCATTAACAAATACTTTGCCGTCTCTTATGTCAATTATATCTCCTGATAATCCTATTACTCTTTTCACATATCTCATCCTAGGATCATTTCGCTTGAATTTTCCTAGAGTATCTTCAATACAGATACCTATCGGATTCCCCCAAAAACCTTCTGGTCTTTCTTGTAAGAATACAATGATATCTCCTAGGTTAGGTTCTGTAAAAATATATGATATTTTCTCAGCAAATAAAAAATCATTTTCCATTAAAGTAGTTTCCATAGAATGTTGTTGAACCTTAGTTGATGCTAATGCGTAACTCTGAATGACTACTACACTAACAATAACTATAACTGCAAATACAATGATATCTTTTACTTCTTTTAATATTTTTTTACCCATTTATTTTACTCCAATCTTTATCTTAATAAGTTACTGTATACTATACTCTATAGTTTGTTAAGATATTTTTTTAGAATACTGTTGTCCTCATCTTTAATACCAGAATAATAAAATGTCAACTTGTTATCACCACTGCCATAAGAACTATTATTTTCATCTAAAATATTTTTCAGATGCTTTATAGTACCTATATTGCCATCCAATATTTTTACATGTTCAGGTAAAATTTCTCTAAAATAACTTTTATAAAATGGAAAATGTGTACACCCAAGTACAATTGAACCATATTTATTCCAATCAAATGGTTCCAATTGTTTTTTTAGATAAGGTACAATTTCATCTTCTTCAAATATAAAATTCTCAGCATATTCTATTAGTTTTGGAAGTGCTAACGAATCAACCCTTGATTCATTATCAACCCTCTCCACCAACTTCTGATATTTCTCCTCTTTCAGAGTCAAATCAGTTGCTGTCACGAGAACTCTCATGTTCTTATCATGTTCTACTGCGTATTTCACAGCAGGTTCCATTCCAATTATAGGAATATCATAGATTTTCCTTAATTCTTTGACTGCTATGCTAGTCGCTGTATTACATGCTATAACTAAAACATCAATATCCTCAGATATGAGAAATTCAACCACATTATATATGTATTTTTTCACTACTTCCTTTGGTTTAATACCATAAGGAGCATTACTTGAATCTGCATAATATATGTATTCTTCATTTGGCAGCATTTTAAGTGCTTCATTTAAAACTGTTATTCCACCTATCCCTGAATCAAAAAAACCAATTTTCAATAATATCACCTTATATCTCTTACTCAACATCAATGTAATAATAGTTCAAAACTCCATATAGCTAGAGTAATTATACCATGTAGTGTATAAAATATGAATGAAAATTTATTATAATTATATTCTATTTCTTTATTTACCTAATTATTAATAAACATATATTTTTCAAATCATATTTTCATTTCTACTTTTATTAATTATATACCATTTAATTAATAGCTTCAACTAGAAAAGATTTTTGAGAATTGAATCGTAATGCAAGTCAGTCAGAAAGAGTTTTTTGTTCTGACGTGGTTATTGCAAAACACTTTTTCTTCTACATAGCATGACTATGGGCTATTTCAAATTCAATGTAAAGACTTCATATTAGTGGTATCATCCGCAAATAATATCTTCCTAATATTTCACATTTGGCTATCGGCTTTCGTAAGGTCTTATAGGTGATACTATCCCTTTCCGCTAAACGTCCATGTTTAGAGGAAAGGCGCTTAGCCGTCCTGGCACGCTTACCGTATCACCTATAAGACCTTACTTTGGTATTGACGTTGAAATATTAAGAAAATATCATTTACTACTTTCGTACCAAGATTTAATGTGCAGAATTAGCTAGTCTTAATATTAAAATCTTAGATATCTAATTTACTTAAAATACCCGTAGCCCCTTACACCGCTCTAGTGGATGTATAGGTATAGGAA
>NZ_BTPT01000092.1:0-206 GCF_054408565.1 Vallitalea sediminicola | reverse complement strand
GTCTCTATTATCTAAAGCTGTCGCTCCTGCATCGTTATATTCTCCACCATAAATTACTTCTTCTGAAGTATTTCCTACTAGAGTTATTACTGGAGCTTCTTCGTCTTCTTTCACCACTACTGTTCTTGTAACCTCTTGCGCTTGATTACCTTTTTCGTCTGATACATTGTAATGGTAAATATATGTTCCTGGAGATTCCTCATCCA
>NZ_BTPT01000091.1:0-253 GCF_054408565.1 Vallitalea sediminicola | reverse complement strand
TTTTTCGTCTGATACATTGTAGTGATAAATATATGTTCCTGGAACTTCTTCATCCACTTTAGCAACTTCTATTCCATCCTTTGTTATAGTCACTACTATATTTTCTGTTATATCTCCGTCTCTATTATCTTGAGCTGTTGCTCCTGCATCTGTATACGTTCCACCGTAGGTTACTTCTTCTGAAGTATTTCCTACTAGAGTTATTACTGGAGCTTCTTCGTCTTCTTTTACTACTACTGTTCTTGTCACTTCT
>NZ_BTPT01000090.1:0-1651 GCF_054408565.1 Vallitalea sediminicola | reverse complement strand
CCTTAACTTAATGACATTGGCTGTATGCAGCTCCTTTGACTGTCGACAAAGTATTAAGTAAAAAATAGACAACGGTTGTATATTGAAATCATATATAGTGATAATCACTCTCGTTACATTTGTTGTCCTTATCTGTTTTAAAGGAATGACAACAAGCTGTAAAAATCGTTCTTATCACTATATATGATTTTCTCTATATTTACCACTCTTAAGCCAGTTAAAGAATGTGATTTTAGCCTACAAAATTTATACTGCTAGTTATTGCGTTAATGTATAATACTATTCATGTATAATACACTATTTTGAAAACAGTTTATTGTATAGGTTATTTACTTGACCGTGTAGACTATTTAACCTATCCTTGGCATTTTCGTCACCTGTTATATGTTTTAACATTAATTGCCCCTCTTCATAGCAAAGCTCATCATGTAGTGGAAAAACCTCCCTAATGAGGAATAGAGCGTATTTTACTAGACGGAAAGGTCCAACTGGTCTAACAGTCTCACCAGCAGGGAATTCGACTCCTACACTATATAGATCTTTAATGCTTTTAATTATATCTGGTTGTTCATTAGAAGGTGCAAAAACTATAGTATAGAACCAGCCAAATAAATCTTTATCTTCACATCCGTGTGCATCACTTACACCTACGATTGGAACTTTTTTACCTTTTGCCCGTTCTTCATAATATCTAGCTATCTGTAAAGTATTTGATGAAAATTCGAATGAGTGATATCCCCCTACAACTTCATTGGCATCATATGGCTGATTATCATACATAAAATCAATTACAGAATTAGAGATATAATATCCTGAATCAACCAACCAATATGGATGACAGAATATGGATAATCCCCCACCTTCTCTAATCTTATCAAAGCACCACATGCTAGAAGCGCATTCGTATTTTGCCTGTTCGTCATCAATATCTATATCTTTTTCAAGATCCCTGACTTCTGAATAATACTGTTCTTTATTTTGTTTCATTAGTTCATTTACACTAAAATCTCCGCCAAAATTAATTATATGAACGTTATTATTTTCTGGATGTACTTCTTCCCCTCTGGCTATAAGTATATCAAGATCAATATCTTTATAACTTTCTTGACACTCTATAGAAGGATAATACTTTCTGTGGTCAGTCAGTGCCATAAAATCAAATCCAATTCTTCTACAAGATGCAGTAACGAATCCAGGAGATTCTTTACCGTCAGAATGATGACTATGCATATGTAAATCACCCTTATAAGGTATTCTATCAAACAAATCTGATCTGACAGAGTAGAAATTGAAAATATGTGATTTCTTGGTTGCAGTATCAGTTATTTTAATTATATGTTCTTGCTCTCCTGTAAAATGTTGAGTCAGTTTAATAACACCATCTTTTGCTCTGACCATGTACTTTTCTTGATAGTTATATTCACCAATGGTAGAAAAATGCTCTAAAGGATAATAAGCGACTTCAATATTGGTATCAGAATTAAAAATCTCATATTTTGCTAATGGTTTGATTTCAACTTCAGCAGTTGTATCTGCTACAATTACATCAAAAATATAAAAAGATAACCTTTTTAATAACATAATAAGTCCTTAATTGAGGTTTACATTTTGAAAGATTTTTTCTCTTTACTAAATGTACAAAGAAATGTAC
>NZ_BTPT01000089.1:0-12962 GCF_054408565.1 Vallitalea sediminicola | reverse complement strand
TTTGTATAGCTGGCTCCTTGAAATAGAAGAGTGAAACTGCACACATCTACTATTTACTTTGTTGCCTTCCATAAATTCTCACCGATTTGTGTAAAGCTGTATCTATTACTTGTTAAATAGTCTATTTCCCTTTGAAAAAATCTAGGTGCACCATTATCCAAATAGTAACCTGCCATAGGATTATTTGAGAGCAATATTTCTTTACCAGCACTAATCTGACTATCAATAAAGGCTTCATTTACCTTCCATATTTCATCGTAATCATTACCTGCAGATTTGACAAGGTCATCCCAAACGCCATCACTCATCTTAAAGTAAGTGTATCCCATACTTTCTGCAACTTCATCATATGAACCTGTAACTCCTAATACAAATTTATACTATCAGCATTATTTAATGATTTCGCTAAATAATTATCTATTTGCGAATTAGTAAGTCTTACCGTCCCCTCACCACTTACAATCCCAATTCCATCTTCACCATAAACCCTATCAGGCACTACATCATTTTGCATATGAGAATCAACCAAGCCATCAAATTTACTTTTCTGCATAACAGTTAAATCATCATAAGAATTCATCATTATTCAATAGCACTTCATAATGGTCTTTTCTTTTAAATATTTTCTTGACGGATTTTATAAACTCGGCAGGTTTCATCTTTAACAGTTTCTTAACACTGCTGCCCATTTTAACAACTTGTTTAACTGCCTTTCTAAATCCACCATTTTTAACAAATTGAGTTAAGCCCTTAATTCCTTTTACAAATCCACCTGCTTCTACAGCAAAGGTAATGGCTTCACCGATTAACTGACCAATCATAAATCCTTTATCACCAGCATCAGCATTATCATATTCAGCTTTCCATTCATCATAAGTCTGCTTAATCATGAGTTTCATAAGTTCTCTATTTTTTGATGAAAAAGGAAGGCTTACTACAAATGTTATAAAAAACCCTAATTGTTCTGGGTGAGTGAACACGGAGTAGATACCTTCTATTGTATCATATATACCTTTGATAGGTGAAGTGACACCACCAAAAAATAATCCTGCTCTAAATCACCTTTTTTAAAATTGTATAACTAATTAATTCATATTATGTCAATACTAAATCTATGATATTTTAAAATAGTTCTAAAATAAGAATTGTAACTAGGAGAATATACATGTTTAAAAAAAGCAATTATATACTTATATTTATACTCTTTATCATTATAATAATTTATTTGATAAAGCCTATTAAATACATTAATTACTCTAATATTGATAAAATAGTAATCGTTAATGAATCCGAGAAAAGTCAAGATCCTCTGACACTTAACAATAATGACTTTATCAAACTCAAGAAATCATTGGGAAAATATTCTTTATTAATATTTACCCTGGATGTTGATAAAGTCCTATATAATTTACGTATGGATTTATATGACGGTTCTAATAAAAAGTATAGTATGTATTTTTACTCTAGTGACATGAGTAATAGTAAAAAAACAACTATTGCCATAGATCAGTATTATAAAATTGATCATGATATTATTAAAACCCTTGAAGAAATTTTGATAGATAATGATTTTTCATTGGAAACCTATTGATATATATGAAAATATCCTAACGGTAATCTACCATTAGGATATTTTCTGTTTGCTACTTTAACATTATAATTCTATATCTATTTACCATACACTTCAAATTCAAATACCGAATACCCCCATTCGGTAGCCCTCCTCATACCATACATCCTGACGTACCTACCTCTAACAGGGCTAAAAGTAATCGTATCAATTCCTCCATTGCTATCATTAGTGGTATATACATCGGTAAAATCACTACCATTACTAGATACTTGAATCTTATAGCTCTTACCGTAAGCTACTTCCCAATTAATAATCACTTTATTTATTTCATATTCTTGTCCCAAATCTACCTGAATCCATTGGGGATCACTGTACTTACTAGCCCATCTTGTTGATCTTGTACCATCTACTGCTAAATTAGCTGTATGGGAAGTATTATTTTCTACTGATGTACAGGTAACTACTTTGTTAAGAGCTAAGTTGGTATCTTGTGCTGGATTACTTGGTATGATAATCTCTGTCGGTGTACCTGAGTCTACTCTCATTCTATTATTTAAAAATGTAGAAGTAATAACAGTACATGCAGTAAATAACGATGGCATAACTCCTTCTATTTCACAAGAGTTATTTTTAACAATCATACGCTCTGCAAATGAGTCGGCTTTCACACATTCTCTTAGATTAATGTTAACATATTCCTTAAATTGTTGATACATTCCATTCTCTAGCAGACCGTAGAAAACAAAATCCGAGTCTGGGTGTTTTTGCTTATTAAAACCACACATAGGAGCGTTAGCATTATGATAACCAAGATAATAATCTTTAAACCTTTGTACTAGATCATCTGATAATCCTCGCACATCAAGTGCTGTACAAATCATATGTGGTAAGTCTTCTTTACGATAAGAATAGTAATGAGAATTATTCTTGGTAAAATAGTATTGATAAATTTTAGATGGTGATACGAACCATTTTCTAAAATTAGTTATCATAGCTTTCTGCTTATTTTCCCACATTATTTTATCCTCTGTTAAACCAAGTACATCACAGATCATAATTGCATAATCCACATCTCTTAGCCATGATACAATGAATTCCATATCCTTTTCACCATCTAAATTACACCACTCCCATATCCATCTTGGGTTTTGTTCTCTCCATTTAAGATAACGTTTTATAGCAGGATAGACATTTTCTAATTTAGTATAATCATTGTCCATAGAATAAAGATACCAAGCAGTTTGCGCCTTTCTCGACGGTAGGCATTCTCCTGGTAGTTCTCCACTACCATCCACATGAGACATTAGTCCTTCATAAGCTTTCCATGCTTCATCAGGTAGCATATAAGCTAAAAATTGGTATCCAAGGAAAGATTCCCAAGCGCATGTTCCTGGACAAGCACTGTTACCTCCGTCCCATAAAGAAGGTTTTCCACATAATACTTGGGGATAATCATAGTTATCCTCTGATATGTTCTTTACATAGTTAGCAAGTACAAAAGTCCATGCTTCATAATATTTTAATTTATGCTGTTCTGTTGTTATACCATCTGTTGCTACATCCTTAATACCCCACACTGTTGGCTTAGGTACTTTTCTAAGCAATGTATTATAATATGATTTTGTATCAATCAACGTTTGTGTAACAGATTGAGTAAGAGTTTCACTTACTCTGCTGACAGCATCTGCAGTTGTACCTGCTCCACGAGCTACAAAACCAAATACCATAGCATATTTCTTAATGCCTGTGCCAGCATTTATACGAACACTCCATTGTGAATTATTTATTGAAGGCTGTTCATTAAGAACTACAGCATTACCTTCGTCATCGATACCTACTATCTTCAATACATAATCATAGTTATTGGCCACAACATGAATAAGTCCATCTTCAGCTAACCAATTTGCTCTATTTCCATTGACAAAACCGCTCATGATAATATCCTTATTACTGTTTCCGTTCACTTCAATAACTCTCATGATTGTATCCTCATTATCAACAAAAAAATCATATCCGTTAAGAGTTGTTCCTGTAAGCTGATTATAACTTGCTGAATAAGCTATTTTATGTGGATACCAAGTTGTTGCAACAGTTGTAGCCTCCTGTCCACTTCCACCTACTGAAGCTAATTGTACTCTACAAATATTCTTAAGTTTTGTACCTGATGTACCTACGAATCCACCTATGCATAGTGGAAGATCGTTAGCCATATAGCTATTACTATATGGTGTTGCATTCATCGTAAATCGTGTACCCGGATAACTTAACCAGCGAGGTTGGATAGCAGAAGTATCTACTATACTGTCACAATCAAAATTAAGATCTCCAGACATATCCATATCACCTACCATATTACTGGCATAAACTGTAGTATTGGTAGACAAAGTAATGGCAATTGTAATAACCATTGCTAGTACAAAACTCACTTGTTTGTTATATTTACATAATTTCATATATATCCTCCTCTTTTTTATTTATTTTAATATCTCTCCAGCACTAAAACTATGTTCAATCATATTACTAAACTTCAAATAAAATAATAATGTTGGTACACTTGCTATAACCATCGCAGCTCCCATTGGACCCCAATCCACTGCATGTGTCCCTTGAAAAGACATTAATCCTAGTGGTAATGTTTTTAAAGAATCGTTATATATAAATGTTGACGCCATGATAAATTCATTCCATGCATTTAAGAATGTAAATACCCCAACTGTCGCTAATGCCGGTTTAATTAAATTAGTCACAATCAGAAAGAAACTCCTAAAGATACCACACCCATCAATAAACGCTGCTTCTTCAACTTCTTTGGGAATACTCTTCAAAAAGCCTGATACAATATAGATACATAGTGGTAAACCTGTACCTATATAAGGTATAATTACAGCTAGATAAGTTCTAGTCAACTGCAATCGACTCATAATATAAAACTCAGGAATTAATATAGCTTGTATAGGAATCATAATTCCTGACAATATGAGTACCATAACCAATTTAGATAATCGCCAATTCATTCTTGTTAAACCATAAGCTGCCATTGATCCAAGAACTAGTACCACAATTAGAGTAATAGTAGTAACAACAACACTATTTAAAAAATAATCTTGTATATGTCCTTTAATCCATGCGTCATAATAGTTACTAAACATCCATTTTTTGGGTAGACTTAATGCCCCATTCAAGACAATATCTTTATTGCTTTTAAACGAAAAGAGTAATGTCCATATTAGAGGGAATATCTGAATAATGGAAAATATAATAAGTACAGTGTATTTTATGTATTGTTTTCTTTTAGATTTTTTTTCTTTCATTTACATCCCCTCCTCTAATACTGAATAGTTTCTTTTCCCATTAGCTTGTTAATGATGAATGTTACCACCAAACATTCAATAATTAATAAAATGGCTAGAGTACTACCATAACCATAATGCATCATAGAAAAAGCCTTCTTATACATCCATATAGCCAATGTAATACTGGAATTGTATGGACCACCACCTGTCATAATATAAACATTGTCAAACACTTTCAAGGATCCAATTACAGCAAGTACTATATCTACTTTCAGCACGTTGGACATAAGAGGCAATGTAATATTCCATATCATTCTTAGATTACCAGCTCCATCGATCTCAGCTGCTTCATAATAGGTCTTGGGTATATTTTTCAACCCAGCATACATAATCAGCATATGATAACCTATAAATTGCCATGTGATAGTAATAAATACACTAATAAGTGCTAAATCAGGGTCAGATAACCACTCTCTTTGTAATCCTTCAAGCCCTATTACCCTTAGTAGATCATTAAGAAGCCCTGTATTGGGTTCATAAATTTTTGTCCACATAAGACTGATAATAGTGGTAGATAATACACAAGGTATGAAGTAGATTTTTCTAAATTTCGTAGCACCTTTTACCTTAGTATTTAATATATACGCAAAGAAGAAAGATAATGGTAATTGAATAACCAATGATAAAGCCACCATTAAAAATGTATTGAAAACAGATGACCAAAATATATCATCTTTGGTTAAAGCATTTACATAATTATCTATACCAATAAATTTCATCTCAGTAATGCCATCCCACCTAAAGAAACTTGAATAAAGTGTTTGTACAATTGGAATTAAAAATGTGACAGCAAATACTATAAATGCTGGCATTATAAAAATATAAATATATCGTTTATTGCTAAAAATCTTTTCCATATATATTCTCCTAACGTAATAAAAACCATGAACAAGCTTTTAATCTTATGATATAAGAAAATTATAAAATTCAGAAATCTACTCCAGACACTAACGGCAAATGTTTGAACTAAAATGAAATGCCGAACATTTATATGAACACCATTAATGAATCCTTTTATATAATTGACTATGTGTAGTGTATTACTTACTCACTTATAATTTTTTGTTGCTCTTCTACATATTTTTGAGGATCTAAATCCCCTGAAAAAAGTTTTTGATTCAGATCACGATAAGGTTCCCCTTTGTCTTTTGGTAAAAAATCAGCCCAGTAAGTCTGAATAAACTTTACGTTCTTAATATCTTCTATGTACTTCGCAAACTCTGGATTAATCTCTTTCTCAGATAATACAGATGTTTCCATGTAAGGGATTCCACCTTGTTTTACTGTTAATTCATTATTGATATCTACAAACTTAAGTAGAGCTTCTTTGGCTAAATCAACGTGTTTAGATTTTGAAGATACCATAAATCCCCATGGCTTTACATTTCTTGTTCCACAGATACTCTCAGACGCTTGTGAATCCGCTCCGATTGCAGGGAATGGTGCATAACCTAAATTGTCACCTAAACGACCAATCAAATCATCAAAAGCCCATGTTCCAATAAAATACATAGCTATCTTATCTGATTCAAACATCTCTACTACTTCTGGTTCAATAGCACCCATATACCCTTTTTGAAAAGCATCCAATTTAACTAATTCCTGTACTTTCTTAGCTCCATCAAGAAATGCTTTATCTGTAAAGTCTATCTCACCTTTTATAGCTTTTTCGAATGCTTTTGGATCTTCCCTAAGCACCATAGTATTATAGAGTAGATCTCCCATCCAACGATCCTTGTTACCCAATCCAATAGGTGCATAACCTTTTTCACGAATAGCTATCACCGCATTTTTGAATTCCTCCCAATTCTTAGGAACATCAATACCTACTTCATTAAAAATTTTCTTATTATAAAACATGACTTCAGCCATATCTGCTCTAAATGGTACAGAATAGATATCCCCTTCTTCATCAGCTTGTAAATATCCTTCATAGAATTTTTTCCCAATTTCTGTGTTATCTAATGTATCATTGAGTGACGATACTGCTTCAGCAGTTATAAATGGATCACGGGCATTACCTGGATGAACAATAAATATGTCCGGTAATTGATTACCTGCAAGTGCCACTTTTAATTTGGTATGATAGGTTTGACCGTTAATAGCTTCATATTTAATGGTAATACCTAATTCCTCTTCTACTTGTTTTATGGATTCTTCAAATCTCAAAGACATAGCATTATTAGGATCATCAACTATATTCCAAAAACTAAGCTCTACGTTGTTTTCGACTTTCTCTGGTGTTGATCCGTTTCCAACTGTTTCTTTATTGTCTTTACTTGCACATCCTGTACATAACATAACTAGAATTAAAAGTGTACTAATTAAACATTTTCTTTTCATCTAAACTACCTCCCATAATATATTATCTTACTCAAAGCATGAATTTTCTAGAATATTCATCATTTATTCATATCCTTTAGTTAAATGCATGCTCTTAAATATATTATACAATCATTAATCATATATAAGAATGTAAAAATTTAAGGTTTTTTGAAAAATTTTAAGGTTTTTTGAAAAATCATCTTGTATTAATATATATTTTTAATATAATAGTATTATAAACAATCTGATTAACCTATGTATTTAAAGGAGAATCGCTTATGTACTTTCATATTTTCAAGAAATTATCCAGAAAGATCACATCCAGTATTAAAATAAAAATTAATTTACTTATCACTATTATGGTTCTCATATCTATAATCATTATCTCAATCATCTTTAGCCGAATTTACTCGAAAACCATGATAAAGCAAACCACTACATCAAGCATTCATAAATTACAACTCATATCCAATAACATTAATCTACTAACCACAAGTATTGAAAACTATGCTCATATGATTATTACATCTCAACAAATGCAAAGCATTATTAACGATGATATTTCTAGTTCTAATCACCTTCAACATCTTAATAATATTAACAGCCTTAAGGGTACCTTCTCCAACCTAATTGCACGAGATGATATCATTAATTCTATTATCATACTTAACCTTAAAGACGGATTCATCTACGATATAGGTGGAAATACATCAGATATGCAGAGCAATCATATAACTAATGCTTCCATTTCCAATCGTCTACTTGATGAAAAAGAACACTATATATGGACCGATGTACATAAAAGTCCTTTCAAAGTAACCTCTAGATCTACTTATATATTTACCTTATATGAATCTATCATGAATATGGATACAGGATATATTGATGGTATTATCGCCATTAATATTAACGAATCAGCTATTTCATCAATACTATCACATGACCTAGGTAAAACTGGTGAATTTTTTATGCTAAATCCTCAAGGACATGTTATGGCTTCTAGTAATTCCAAGCTGTTGATTAGCAACATATCCGATCAAAAATACTATACATGGTGCAAAAACATAAATGAAGGTGGAGATATCATTACTATCAATGGTATTAAACACCTAGTAGTCACTTATGTGACAAAAAATAATTGGCGACTCATAGGTAGTGTTCCATTACGAGAAATCCTACCCTCAAGCCGTAAAATTAATACCTATATTTTCATTATCAGTATTATTATCTTCACAATTACTAGTATAATCTCTCTGTTTTTATCCAAGCGCATTATTGCACCTTTTCTACACTTGGCATGCCTCATGAAGAAAACTGGTACCTGTGGTAACCTTAATCTTCGTGTTGATGAAAAGATATATAAAGATGAGACCAGAGTATTATCGGAAAGCTACAATAGTATGATGTCTAGAATTAGAACACTTATTGATCAAGTAAAAGAAGAACAACGCATGAAACGAAAATATGAAATATGTCTTATCCATAGTCAAATTAAACCCCATTTTCTATACAATTCCTTAAATACTATTTGCGGATTGATGTGTTTAGATGATTATCAAAAAGCTTTACATATGACTCAATGCTTAGGACAATTTTATAAATTATCACTTGATACCGAAAATACGCTCGTTAAAATTGAGGAAGAAATAAAACTCATCAAGAGTTATGTAGGTATCCAACAAATCTCTTATGGAGATTCACTAACATTCTTCACAGATTTTGATGATAGCATTCTCTCTACACACATACCAAAGTTCTTATTACAACCTTTGGTGGAAAATGCTTTTAAACACGGTTTTTGTGGAATGAAAGAACATGACCTAGTTTTGTGTATATCCGGTAAACGCCTTACTCAATATATTGAACTATGTGTGAGTGATAATGGCAAAGGTAATGATCCTGAGTTCATAAAAAGCCTTTTTAGTGACAGTTGTCATAACCTAGGTCATTTTGGATTACACAGCATTGATGCTATGCTACGTTTTCATTACTCTGATACTTATATCCTTAAATGGGACACAGAAATAGATAAAGGGATGCGCATCACCATATTACTACCTATTGGAGAGGAGTCTTATAATGATAAAAGTTTTATTAGTTGATGACGATTATGCTCAATGCGCATATTTACGTAAAATCCTAGATTGGAAATCCTTTGATTGTAACATTGTAGGAGAATTCAGTAATGGGTTAGAAGCTCTAGATGGCATAATTCTTAATAAACCCGATGTGATTTTTTTAGATGTGGATATGCCTACCATGGATGGACTTACTTTTCTTGAGCATCTACATGCTCAGAAAAGTTCTATTAAGACAGTTATCGTAAGTGGTCACAGAAAATTTGATTATGCTTGTAGAGCTATGTCCAACGGAGCCCACTTCTATCTTCTAAAACCTATTAATAAAGAAGAATTACTTGATATTCTTAGAAAAATAATAGCCATAATTGAAGAGGAAAGAGCAGAAGAATTGGAACTTAACGTTTTGCATGAAAAATTAGATGAAACAATGCCCTTACTTAAAAATCAATTACTAAGAAAAATGGTAATAAATTGCATAAATGAACCATGGTCTGATATAGATGTAGAATCAGCTCTTTTTAATGTAGATATTACTAGTTCTCATCTTCTAACTGCAGTTATTGAGAAAGATGACGACTTTAATAGTAATACTTCTAATAATCATGACATATTACAGCATACCCTAGAAGATGCTTGTCTCACTTATCTTAAAAATTATATTTATGATTCATTCATAGATGAATTACATAACCTCACATTGGTTGTGGACATATTACCTGAAAATCGTAGTCTTATACTAGAAGACCTATGTAAACTTGTTGAATATATACATATTAATACTAATCAAACTATCACCATAGGCTGTAGTCGATTATATCCAATGAACTTGATTTCTAAAGCTTATGAAGAATCTTATCATATATTACAATCTAAAACCTACTTAAGTTCTAATACTGTACTGGATTATAACTCTAATCAGCCAGTCAATAAGCCTTATGTAGCCTTAACACCTCAATATAAAGAACAAATATCCCTATGTATCAAATATAACAATCCAGAAAAATTAATATCAATAATCCATGAAATTTATGAAAATCACAGTAGAGGACAAGTAACTATGCCCGACTTAAGAATAATATCTTCTGAACTTGTGACAATTGGAATAACTTATCTTTCTTCCTTGGGTTATTCTATATCTCAAGTGTTCGGTAATAATTATAATCCTCTACACTTATTGTTAGATTATAATTCTCTATATGGAATTAAGCAATACATCATACATTTCTTTGAAACTATCTGCAAATATACAAAAGATATAGCTCCACCAAAGTTAAATAATGTAATCATAAAAGCACAAAACTATATCCAACAACACTATGATGAATCTGGGCTTTCCCTTGAAAATATAGCTACAAGTCTATACATACACCCTGTGTATCTTAGCTCGTTATTTAAAAAAAGTATACATAAAACTATCACCCAATATATTATTGATATAAGAATGGAAGAAGCCATGAAAATCATTAAGCTGGAACCTAGTACTAGTGTAGGAAAGATCGCTTCATCAACTGGTTATGAAAACCCTTATTATTTTAGCAAAGTATTCAAGAAATACTATGGTGTTTCACCTACTGACCTTTTGAAAAAGGTTTAAAAATGATTTTACATATGAAAATATCCTAACGGCAATCAACCATTAGGATATTTTTATTATTTAATATTAATTTAACTATCTCCTGTTAAAACTTTTATTTATATTGGTCTAATCGTTAGGATTCCGTTCTAAGTAAGCAAGCCAATCATTTTTAGCTTCCTCATATGACACACCGAATGCTTCCATAAAACTTTTATCTGTATTATCATCAATGTAATAACAGTCAAAATAACTTTTAAGAGAATATTCTTCAATTAAATAAGAAGTAAAGGAACAAGCTTGCTTATAATTAAGTTCATTTCCAAGTGAAGCTACCTCGTCAGCAATATTATATATCTGGGATATAGGTCTAAAACTACTACGTTCAAAAACTATTTCACTATTAGAAGAACCATAAGCAAGAGCATCTACATATAGTTTTCTATTTTCAATATCTAATTTATTATTCCCTCCATACATCTTATAATATTTCCAAATATCTTTCCACATCTCTTTTAGATCAGGTGATTCTATTAAATTCAATTCATCCTTATCAGAAATCATTAATTCCATCTCATAGTCATTAGGATAAATAATGTATCTAAGATATTCTGCTATACCTTCTCGCATCCATTGTTTCGTAGCATGAAAAAATGATGTTAAAGCAATGGTATGTGCATATTCATGAAGATGGAATGGGGAAATAGTCAAAATTATTTTACCATTTGATAAAACTCGTGAAAATTCATCTTTACTCTGAGTAAAAAGATATTCCAAATCTTTATCTATGTTAATATCTTTTAAGTAAGTAGGTACATTCTCTTCCAAGTATTGATAGATACATTCCCTTCCTTTCTTATCTTTGCATAGAAACAACTCAATGTCTGATGCATTTTTCAAGTACTCAACAGGTACCATATAATAAGTTACTTCTGGCGACTTAATAATCAAAGGATATTCCTTATTACTAGAATAAGTGTAATACCCTTGCTTAATTTCATTTTTATTCTCATATGATTTGTTTACACCTATAGATTTTAACCACTCTGTTTTTATACTTGTATCATAAAATCTAGTCATTATAACTTCTTTGCTATAAGATTGGTCTATATAAGACACAAGAGCTGCTGCTGTATCCACTACCATTTTGATTTCATCTTCACTATTCCAAAGTTCATAGAACCTAGAACCAGATAAACCAAGTATGGATATGTCGTCTATTTCATTATAATAACTACATAATTTATCGGTGTCTGTTGTTTCACCAAAAATATACTCTGTTAATCCATGAATCAATGCAGGTTCTGTTAGATTATATGATGCTCTGACTAAAGATGTTTGATAAGTTTTGTTTCTTATATCATCAACTGTACAATAAATTCTATTACCACCTGTGTAAACAGAATAATCTTTATTAACTAAGGGGGTATCAATTATATAGACTTCAATTCCCTCACTGGAAAGTTCAAGAAATTTGTCTTTTATAACTTTTATATCTTCATTTAGTGTTTTTTCTATTTCCTCAGCTAATTCTTCAGTATACAAAGATTTGGAAATACCTATTCCAACCTTATCGTAAACACCATAATACATACTTAAGCGTCTATTGCATATTTCGTCTCTATCAAATTTCTCCAGGGAATACTCAATTTCTTGTGAAGTTTCAGTAACTGATTGGTTGTTTTGACAGCCTACACATACCGTCATAAATATTATTATCACTCCAAGGATACTAATATGTTTTCTCATACTTTTCTCTCCTCTCAAAATAAATTTATTTGTACATGGAGTCCCTATTGTAATTAGTAAATAATATGTAGTTATAAAAAATATGGAATTTATTTTAGTAGATTCTAGAGAAAGGTATTGTTTTCTAATGATGTTTATTATACTTGAGAATATGATTTGTTTTAGCCAAAGTAATTATTTATCTTATTTATTATATCATATATATAATTTGTTAGTATAGAATATTCTAAAAATATATCCATTTAAGTTAAATACTATATAATATTAATTTACTGACTATAAATTTTGTATTAAAAAAAGCCTGAAAG
>NZ_BTPT01000088.1:0-27766 GCF_054408565.1 Vallitalea sediminicola | reverse complement strand
ATCTCTCTTATTGATTGATTTAATATTTTATGTCAAGTCCACCAAACAAAATTAAACATTTTACAATAAGTACTTTGTTTGTATTAATTTCTTCTCTTTTTGTTTTATTACCCCAACCACCAAATAGAGGAATACCTTTTACTTCAACTTTCCAATCCATAGGAACTTTTATATCAATACCACCAAATGCAACAAATGCATCAATTATAACTGGTTCGTCTCCTATAATATTAGCATTTCTTAAGTCAACATCAATGCCACCAAATGCAGTACCTAAGTTACCACCCTGAAAATCACTTGAATCATTAAGTATATCGCTACCGGAGAACAGACAAAAATTTTCTACTATGTTATCTGAATATACTTTTCTGTTATTACCCTTTTTTTTTGGAATTATTAGCCATGCACCCGCTATAATAACAGCAGCTGGTAATATGAATTGACCTATATTAATACCTTCCAAAATATCTAAATTTAATTCTTTCAATTGAAAAACAACACCCGCTACTATTAATACAGAAGCTAAAGTTTTCGATCCATATTTATCAAATAGATTTACTAAACCTATAATAATTAATATAATTGGCCAATAAGTACCAAATATACTATCACTATCAATTATTTCCAATCTACCTAACAAAATAATAATCCCAACTGCAATTATTAATATACCTAATAGATTTCTTTTCTTCATATTCACGTCCTCCTTTAACATATATAAACATTTAATATGTAACCATTAATATTTTGTTGTAATTCAAATCTGTCAAAATAAACTATTAATATATAATATGTTAATACTTTTGAATATATTTTAACATATACTTATAAGTAATAAAAGAATAAATTGGTTAAAATAGAGATATATCAATTTTTACTTGATTTTTTCACGATTAACAACTATAATGATTTAGTTATAGAAGATAAAACACAAATAAAGTTAAGGATGAGATAATATAATGAATTTCAACGAATTAAATATATCTGATAATATTTTAAAAGCTATATCTGATATGGGATTTGAAGAGGCAACTGAAATACAAGAGAAATCAATTCCAGAAATATTATCAGGCAGTGATATTATTGGACAATCCCAAACAGGTACAGGTAAAACTGCCGCATTTGCAATTCCAGTTTTAGATAAAGTAGATCAATCTATTAAAAAACCACAAGTACTAGTCCTATGCCCTACTAGAGAGTTGGCTGTTCAAGTATGTAACGAATTCAAAAAATTAACAAAATATATGAATATAAAGTCATTTCCTGTTTATGGTGGCGAACCAATCTATAGACAGATTTCTGTTCTTAAAAAGGGCGTTCAAATAATCATTGGTACTCCTGGAAGACTTATGGATCATATGAATAGAAAAACCATTAAACTTGATCATGTAAATTCAATAATACTTGATGAAGCAGATGAAATGCTTAATATGGGATTTAGAGAAGATATTGAAACAATATTAAGTAAAATACCTAACGATAATCTCCAAACAATACTTTTTTCAGCAACTATGCCAAAAAGCATCTTAGATATTACTCACAATTATCAAAAGAAGCCAAAACTTATTAAAATCACAAGAAAAGAATTAACTACTGACACTATTGACCAAAGATATTATCATGTTCTTGAACATCATAAATTAGAAGTTCTTAGAAGATTAATTGATGTATATCATCCAAAGCTATCATTAATATTCTGTAATACCAAAAAGAAAGTTGATGAGGTAACAGATTTATTACAAGATGCTGGATATTCCAGTGACAAAATACATGGCGATATGAATCAAGTAGTTAGACTTAGTGTGCTTAATAAATTTAATAAAGGTATAATTAATATACTTGTCGCTACTGATGTTGCTGCAAGAGGACTTGATATTCAAAATGTTGAAGCTGTAGTTAACTATGATGTACCAGATAATGAAGAATATTATGTTCATAGAATTGGTCGTACAGGTAGAGCAGGTAAAAAAGGTTCTTCCTATACTTTAGTTTCTAAATCTGAAACAAGACGAATATCCAATATAATTAAATACATTAAAAAAGATATTCCTAGAAAAAAAATTCCATCAATAAATAAAGTTAATTCTGTAAAAGTAGATAATTATATAGAGTCATTGGCTAAGATTATCGATAATACAGCCGACTTAGATCAATATGAAGATATCATCAATAAACTTAATGATAAAGGTTATACTTCAGATAAAATAGCAACTGCACTATTGATGTCTAATCTTGAATTAAAAGAAGAGAATAATATGAATCTTTCATATGAAATCAATAGAAGACAACCTTATAATAATGATTCAAGAAGTAATGATTCAAGAAATAATAATTCAAGACGTAACGTTAATAAAAGAGAAAAAGGTATGGCTAGATTATATGTCAACATTGGTAAGAATCATAAAGTAGGTGTTAGAGATATAGTTGGTGCTATTGCAGGTGAAACTAAAATAAAAGGGTCTACAATTGGTTCAATTGATATGTATGATAAATACACTTTTGTTGAGATACCAGAAAAATATGCTACTCAAGTTATTGATAAAATGAATCAATCAAGAATACGTGGTAAGAATATTACAATGGAATTAGCTAATACAAGAAAAAGAAGATAATTTAATATACAATTATAATTTCAGACCTCTGTTAAAGTAACATATTATATATTGCTTGAACAGAGGTCTGCCTGTATATTAATCTAAAAATATTTTATTGGTAAAATGATGTTCTATATTGATAGACTTCTGCGATCAAAAATTATTATAGCTGCACAGTAAAATATACCACTTATACCTAATAAAATTAAACTTGATATTGTAACATAAGTTGAGTTGCTTAAGATTTCTTCAATATCTACAAAAGAATATATTGTAAAATATTTCAGCCATGATATATCTTCACTTATTCCCATGAGCATTCTACATATTATAAATAAAGCTGAGATTCCGCCTCCAAAAGCAATAGCATTCTTTGATTCATTAAACAAACATGAAAAGAAATATACTATACTACTTACAACAATAGTTGATAGATAAGTCACTAAATTCAGAGATATGAACTTGCCTATATCCAGATGTCCTCCAAACATGGATTCACTAATAGCTATACCTATCCCTACATTTATTATGAATATGACAGCTATACTACCTATTAGATATATAGCTTGAGTTACTGCTATTTTAATACGAGTATTTGGTGTTGTTAATATATAAGCCATAGAACCATTGTCAACATGCTTTGCAATCAATTTATTACCAATGATTATGGTATAGATCATTGGAAACACAAGAAAAATAAAGCCATAAAGGTAATGTGCTAAATAACCGGTTAAATCAGTACCTAAATTATCAAATCCAAAGGCTTTTAGCATTCCCTCAGGCATCAATGCTAACATACTGTCTATTGTTTCTGCACTATCTGGGTCAAACATTACAATGCTTATTGTTACATACATGAGTATAAAAAGTGTAAAAAATAATCCAATACCCCAATTCGCTTTTAAAGTTGCTTTGAATAATGTCTTATTCATGAGTAATACCACCCTTTCCGTAATATTTCATAAATACATTTTCAAGTGATTGCTGTTCAGCTTCTAATCCAATTACACTGCAATCTGATAAAGTCTTAAAAAACTCTTTATAATTATGATTTACCGTAATTTTAACTTTACAATCAGAGAGTTTTTTGACATCAAGTTTGTTATCTATAAGTTTATTAACATCCTTTTTATCTGATAATCTAATAATAAAAGTTTCTTGTTTCATTGCATTCAGAGATTGAACATCTTCAACAGCAACAATCTTTCCATCTTTTATAATACCTGCTCTATCACAGACCCTTTGAACTTCTTCAAAGATATGTGAAGACATCATAATTGTTTTACCTCTTTCTTTTTCCTTATCTAACAGATTCATAAATATATTTTGCATTAAAGGATCCAACCCACTTGTTGGTTCGTCTAAAATATATATTGAAGGATCATGCATAA
This sequence comes from Vallitalea sediminicola, assembly GCF_054408565.1. Classification (NCBI taxonomy): domain Bacteria; kingdom Bacillati; phylum Bacillota; class Clostridia; order Lachnospirales; family Vallitaleaceae; genus Vallitalea; species Vallitalea sediminicola. The sequence goes on along the minus strand of NZ_BTPT01000088.1, from coordinate 23,781 downwards.
ATGCTGTCACTATTCCTAATTTTTGCTTCATACCTTTTGACATTTTTTTAATTTTATCTTTTGTATCTAATTGGAAAAGTTCTATAAGTTCGTCTCTTTTAGATAAATCTTTGGTATGACGCATATCACACATGAATTTAAGAAATTCCATACCTTTCATATTCTCAAAGAATGTAATCTCCCCTGGAAGATAACCTATAGTATTTTGTAGTTTCGCTGCTTCTTTTCGACAATTTATTCCATTGATTGAAGCACTACCTTTTGTTGGATTAGCAAACCCAAGTAGATTTCTAATAGTTGTTGTTTTCCCAGCACCATTTGGTCCAATATACCCAAAGACTTCCCCTTCTTTAATTGAGAAGTTCAAATCAAAAACACCTTTTCCACTCTTATAAATTTGTGTAAGGTTTTTAACTTCTATCATCGTATTGCCTCCTTTATTATTAATCTTGTTTGCTAAGTTGATCTCTACAATATTTAACATAAGACAATGCTTCTTCTTTAATTTTAATCTCATTAGTTTCAAATCCTAAAGCTCCATTAATCAGCTCTTCACTAAACTCTAGTAATTCTTCCAATTCTTTATAATTCTGAGCATTCTTTGACATAATGACCTGTGGTATGATTCCATAAATCCTTATTAATTCTCTCGTCCATAAGCCTGCTAAATATTCAGGATATTTTACATTAATTAAACCCTGCTTGTTTCCTTGTAGAATCAATTTTTTATATAGTTTAGTTGTAACTATTTCAAATTCTTCAGCTAACTTTCTTAAAATAGTATTATTTCCATTAAAAGAATACACTTTTTCAATTTCAGGCCATTCGACTAATTTGTTAGCTTTACATTTATTGATGGTAACAAAAACGTTATTTAATGAATCAATTATGGATTCCTCATTCTTCTCCTGCATATTTTCATAATACCTCACTAAATCTTTAATATAATTCAGTGTAATTGCTTCAAGAACTTCATCCTTTGATTTAAAGTGATGATAAAATCCACCTTTGGAACTTCCAACAGTTTCAATTATTTCTGATACAGTTGTTTTTTCATAACCTTTTTCAGCAAACAGTTTATATGCTGTTCTTATTATGTTCTGCTTTAAATCCATATAAACCTCCTTTCAACTACAAACCGACTGTCGGTCTGTCATTCTATTGTACACTCATTCATCCATTATGTAAAGACATATTAATAAAAAAAGGCTAAATTAATAGCCTCTAAATCCAATAATACACTTATTTTGTCTTTCCTACTTTGTCACTTCTTTCTCTAAGATTTACTACAATTGCTTTTGGTCTACTCATTGCTTCAATGCTATATCTAATTCCTTGCGTACCCATACCAGAAGATTTCACTCCCAAAAACGGAAAATGGTCAGGACCTCTTTCTGTTTTATTATTTATTTGAACAGTTCCTACCTCTAATAATCTTGCTATATGAAAAGCATCATCTATATCATTAGTAAATATTGAAGACTGCAAGCCATACTCAGATGCATTAGCAATATCAACAGCTTCATCAATATTTTTCACTCTAATAATTGGAAGTACTGGTCCAAAAGGTTCTTCCCATGCAATCCTCATGTCAGTTGTTACATTGTCAAATACGGTTGGATATAATAGATTTTCTTCTCTTTTATTACCTATTTTTAATGTTGCTCCTTTTTCTATAGCATCATCTATTAATTCTTGGACAAAATCTGCTGCTTTATTATTAATAAGTGGTGTTATGGATACATCATCAAACGGATTCCCAATTTTTAATTTTGCTACGTCTTCAGTGATAAGCTTTACTAAATGATCTGCAATTTCTTCTAATACCAAAACTCTTTTTAATGCAGTACATCTTTGTCCCGAATAACTAAAAGCTCCTTTTACAATGTTATTAGCTGCATGTTCTAAATCAGCATCTTCCAATACTATTGCTGCATCTTTTCCGCCTAATTCCATAATACTTGGCACCATAGCTGTTACTTGTGATATGTGTTTTCCAACTTCACTACTACCAGTAAAATTAATCAAATCGATTTCCTTGTGTTTTATTATATAATCTCCAATTTCAGAACCTTTACCTGTTATTGTATTAAGTACACCATTAGGTAGACCAGCTGCTTGAAATACTTTTGCTAGGTATAATGCACTTATTGAGCCTTGAGTTGGAGGTTTAAAAACTACACTATTTCCTGCCATTAGTGCTGGTGCTATTTTAGATGCTGAAAGGTTGACTGGATAATTAAAAGGTGATATCGCAAGAACTACTCCTACTGGTTCTCTTGTTACAAAAGCCAATTTATCTTTTGAAAATCCATGAAAACCATCACCTTGTAGAGTTTCTCCTTGTATTCGTTTACCTTCGTCTGCTGTAAATCTTATAAAATCAACTGTTCTAGTGACCTCAGATCTTGCGCTCTTAATATCTTTTGCTATTTCTTTGGCTAAAATATTTGCAATTTCCTCTGAATTTTCTTCCAATATCGCTGCTGACTTATGGATTATATCAGCTCGCTCACTAACTGGTTTATCTGCCCATATGCCAAAAGAACTCTGAGCCTTTGAAACGACTTTATCCACTTCTTCCCCTGTCATGGCCTGAATTTTTCCAACTTCTTTTCCATCTATAGGTGAATTGATTGTTATGTGATTATTTGAAGTAGAATTAATCCATTTTCCATCATATAGATTTTTATATATATTGTTATCTTTTATATCTTCAAACATAATTACCACCTCTGAACTTTCATTATTTACTTGGTAGTATTATTTTCCTTTATAATGTGTAATATGCATTTTAATTATAAAAGATAAATATAGTTTCTTAGCAAAATAAAAAAGCTTATCCTTTTACAGAATAAGCTTTTAAGCAAGTATTAGTAATTATAAATTTATATAATGATTGTGTATACATCGTATCTGTCATATCTGTCGTATCTGTCTTATCTAGCTAACCATCCACCATCAACAGCTAATGTATAACCATTAACATAACTTCCGGCTTCTGAAGCTAAGAATACTACAGGACCAGCTAAATCTGCTGGTAATCCCCATCTATTTGCAGGTATTCTATCAAGTATTTCCTTACTTCTGTCTGGATCTGCTTTTAGAGCAGCAGTATTATTAGTATCCATATATCCTGGTGCTATTGCATTAACATTAATATTTTCTTTTGCCCATTCATTAGCTAATAATCTAGTAATACCCATTACACCGCTTTTACTTGCTGTATAAGAAGGAACTCTAATACCTCCTTGGAATGAAAGCATTGATGCAATATTAATAATCTTTCCGCCTGATTTTTGTTTCATAAATTGTTTCGCTACTGCTTGACTGAAGAAAAATACTGTTTTCACGTTAATGTTCATAACGTCATCCCAATCTTTTTCTGTAAAGTTGATAGAGTCTTCTCTACGAATGATACCTGCATTATTTACAAGAATATCTACTCTGCCTAATTTTTCTACAGTTTTATCCACAATACCTTGAATAGGATCTGTTGTAAGTAAATTAGCTTTTATTCCCAAGTATTTTCTACCTAATGCTTCTACTTTTTGTTGTGTTTCAGGTGCATCAACGTAATCAACTCCTACAATATCTGCTCCTGCTTCTGCAAGTCCTAATGTCATTCCTTGACCAAGACCAGTACTACAACCTGTGACAATAGCTACCTTGCCTTCTAGTGTAAATTTATTTGTCATTACATTTACCTCCTAATATTATGTTTTCTAGGAATATCTATTTTAAAAATTATTTTAAGTCAGTAATTTTCAAGTGATCCATATCATCAAAAGCTTTATTTTCGCCAACCATACCCCAAATGAATGTATAGGCACTTGTTCCACAACCTGAATGGATTGACCAGCTTGGTGAAATAACCGCTTGTTCATTCTTCATAACAATATGTCTAGTTTCAGTTGGTTCGCCCATGTAATGGAATACTGCTGAATCTTCTGGAATATCAAAATATACGTATACTTCCATTCTTCTTTCATGCGTATGCGCTGGCATTGTATTCCATACGTTACCTGGAGCCATCTTAGTAAGACCCATTGACAACTGACAACTTTCCATCACTTCTGGATGAATATATTGATATATAGTTCTCTTATTACAATTTTCATCTAAACCTAAGTTAACTTGTTTTGCATTCTTAATGTCAATATGTACATTTTTATAAGTTTTGTGAGCTGGTGCACTTAAGCTATAGAATTTAGCTGGATTTTTAGGATCATCGCTTGTAAATAAAACTTCTTTGGCTCCCATACCTACATAAAGTCCATCTCTCTCATTTATTTTATATACTTCTCCGTCAACCTTGATTTGACCTTTTCCACCAATGTTGATTACACCTAATTCTCTTCTTTCTAAGAAAGAATTAGTTCCTAAGTTTTTCCATACATCTAGATTTTCATCTAAAGTGATAGCTTTGTCTCCTGGGCATATACCCATTGTAATTATTCTATCAATGTGACTATAAACACGTTTGATTTTTCCTGCAACGAATAAATCTTCGATTAAAAATTCTTCTCTAAGTCTATCCGTAGTATAATGCTTAGCATCTCTTGAATTTGATGGTTGTCTTATTTCCATGATATTGTTCATCCTTTCTATATCAGTTTCACTATTTGAAACTTACTCTCATTTATATATATTTTATCATTGGTTAAGGGTAATGTCAATATTATTTTCATTTAATAATACTCAGTTTCACTATATGAAACTAAAAATGAATAATATTAAAAGAAGCATCTGCTTCTTAACTTGCGATTATTAAGATCATTAACCAATTTCTCATTCATTTATAGCATTTTATTTAGCTATATAACCCATACGTTTAGATATTTTTTCAGCGGTGTTTTTAACTTCGCGAATTATGTCAGCGTCTTTATTTTCTAGAAACTCTTTGTTAGTTCCTGCAGTACTTACAGCTGCAATTATTTTCCCTCTATAATCATATATTGGAGATGCGATACAGTAAATCCCCACTTCATGCTCTTGATTATCTATAGCAAAACCTTCTATTCTAGCTTGCTCTATCTCTTTAATGACTTTTTCAGGATCTAATAATGTAGTAGGAGTAAAACTAGTAAATTCTTGTCCTTCTAATAATTTTAGTATTCTATCATTACTCCATTGTAAAAGCAATGCTTTCCCCACTGATGAACAATAGATAGGTATTCTTTTACCTATTTGAGAATACATTCTTATAGAGTGAATAGGTTCAATTTTTTCAATAAAGACAGCATCTCCATTAGAATATGTAGCTAGTTGAACTGGTTGATTTAGTTTATAAGACATCTCCCTAAGATATGGAAGAGCTTCTGTTTTGAGTTCAATATTATTTAATCTTATACTACTGAGCTCTACCATTTTGAGTCCTATTATATATCTATTCGTTTGTTCATTTTTTTCAACAAAACCTTTGTTTAATAAAGTCATAAGTAATCTATGAATAGTACTTTTATTAAGTTCGATCTTATTTTCTATTTCTTTTGCTGTTAAACCATTTACCTCTTGAGATAATATTTCCAATACAGTTAGTGCTCTATCCACTGTTTGCAATGTACTTTTTTGCATAATATCCTCCTACATTAACTCTCTTATAGTTATGTTTCCTTGTATTATAGCAAATTTAAATATTAGTGTAAATAGTTGTAGGTATAGATTATGATTAATATTACTTAACATTCATTTTAATAATTACAACAAAAACATCAACTACTAAAACAAATATAACATTAAAAAGCAAAAACTTGACAACTTCATTCATTTTGACATTCAGTATATATTCAATAAGTTTTAATACCAGAAAAATTAATTCATTCATAAATATAATTATAAAAACAAATGGTAATACACTTAAATTAATATAAATCGAAGTCCATTCACCTATAATAATATCTGATATAAAAAACCCTAAACCTGTAAGTAAATAAACAATTATAATTAGTAAAAATTGAATATGCGAAGGTGGTGTTTCTAAGCTATTAGTATAATACTCTTTAAATAACTTAGGATTTGGTTTAGAGTATTTACTTACAGGGGGTAATCTTAAAGTATTCCTTATACTGCTCGCTGGATATCTTAGAACATAATAACTCCAACTTTTAAAATTATGTTTACGATGAGCTTTATCTTTTTCATATCTATGATAGTTAATTGGTATAAATACAGTTTTATTAAATATCATAAAAAGTCCAACTGATAAAACCAAAATCATCATAACTACTATCTTGATATCTATCGAAATGATTATACTTATAGTCTCAATATTACAAATTAAGGCTACAATTAAAAACATAAGGCAACTAAAAAGAATTGCAGTTAAATATACTCCAAATCTTCTCTTCTTATTAACTTCTTTCAACGCTTCATCTTGTCGACGAATAGCAAAAACACTAATGATTGGTAATACGATTAGTAAAAATATGTAAAATTCTATGCTATACATAAAAAACTCCTATACAATTATTTTATTAAATTTTGCCATTATAAATCATGTGTACTATTTCTTTAATTATTGACCATGCACCATCCCCTGTATTGGAAATTACTGTATAAGTTATATCTTTTTCTCTAACGATTGCTGATTTGAAAGATATTCCAGCATCACATCCGACAATATATTCTTCTACTGGCTTTCCTTTTTCTTCATATACCCAGATTCCATGACCATAATATGTATTTTCACCTTCTGACTCAGCCTTAACATGAGGTTTAATATATAAGTCAACCATATTTTCCGATAATATTTTATTGCTTAATAAAGCATCCCATAAAATATACAAATCACTTAGTGTAGTAAATGCACCTCCATCCCCTCCACCAACTATTGGTAGATTATATATATTTGTTCTCCAGCCAATGTCATCTTTGACATAACCCAGAGCTGCATTTTCTGGCAATCTATTCAATGGGTAGAATCCTGAATTATTCATACCAATTGCTTCAAAGATATTTTGTTCCACATAATCTTTATATGGCATTTTAGAGATTTCAGCTATAATAGCCGCTAGCAATACAAAACCACCATTACAATACGCAAATGATTTTCCTGGTGAAAAATTCATTTCTTCTTGAGGGAAAACTGGGAAATAATCTTTTGGTTCTTTTAATTCATACCAAGGTATATCCACAAAAAAATTATCAAAATCATCTACTTTATCTTCATCAAAATAGTCTGGGATACCTGATGTATGAGTTAATAATTGTCTAATAGTAATATCTTTTGAATATAGGTCAAACTTATATTTGATTATATCAAAAACTTTTGTTTCAAGTGAGATTTTCTCATCTTCAATTAATTTTCCTATAGATAATGCTGTAAAAAATTTTGTACCTGATGCAATACCAAACTTTGTTTCTATGTTGTTTTCTACTCTATTACTGCGATCTGCGTATCCACTTGCTTTTTCATAGATGATTTCCCCTTGTTTTTTAATTGATATAACTCCTGAAAAATCATTCTTTTTTATTAATTCATTAAGACTGTTAAATATTGTTGAATCTTCCACAATAACCACTCCCTATCTATTGATTTATATTTTGATTGTATTTTTCTTGAGAATTATTTCAAAGTACTTACTAAATCCTGCAGCGGATATTGATGGGGCAAATATCTGTACCAGTTCCCATCCATCTTTTGCTTCTCTTCTGATTATTTCTCTGTAATCTTCCTTGGGATTATTGTTCCACTTTGATATCTCTACTTTTATAAACTTATATTCATACATCTTAATCCCCTTTTCTTTATATATTCATTTCTTACTATTATTGTATCTATAGATATTATGGCTTATAACATTCTGTTTTTAATAACTTATTTAATTATAGAATCCAATAAATACAAACAAAATATATTAACATGCCAAAACTAAATAGATAAGAACTTATTCTAGTTATAATAAAATAGTACTCAGAAGGTTCAGCATCTTTCACCATCAGCAAATTTGTAGCATGAAGAAAAAACAATGCTTCTGGAAAAAAATTATCAATAATAGTTATAAATAAAATAATATACCCAAATATATACCTAATTATATACTTCGATAAACTTATTTTAGCACTCCACACCTCGTTGCTTAATAAGTTACTATTTATATGAGAAATACGAATCATAGTCAATACCATTACTATTGTAACTAATACAAACATTAGAAAGAAATATAGTATTCTTATCTTCTTAATCTTGTCATCCCTTATATTTAATTCAGTTATATATTTATTTCCATAATCTTTACTTTTGTCAATAACTTCTGCATCATTTAATTGCTGATTACAATTATAACAAACAACGGCATTAATATTATTTGGTTCACCACAATATCTACAGATTTTTTTATCTTTTATAACTGTTTCAGGCTTAAATTTGTCGGTTGATTTAAATTCGTATTTATAATCTCTTGATGTCTTACTAATAAATGCACCACAATATTTACAGTTACGACTTTTATTATCAATCCACTCACCACATTTAGAACATTTGTGTTTGTCTCCATGATTATTTATTTTATTATCCATTAATAATACCTCTTTTATTAACTACAACTTAGATAGTATATGTTTGAAATTATTATTTTTCCCGATTCCTGCATTCTATTTATTCAATAAATGATATTCATGTTGTGTTTTAAGTAGTTTAAGAATTTCAGGAATTACTTTTTTTGTAAGAGGGGGTAAGCATATCAACTCTGTACCACATCTAAAATATTTCTTGCCATCAGGATATTCATATACATATCCTAATGGTTTATCTTTACATTTCCCACATTTATAACAACCTGTATACTTAAAATTAAATTCTTCAATGGCATTCTTCACACCCTCATGAAAAAACTCGGAGTAATTTTTAGTCGCGTAATATTTCATTTTTAATTTAGGTTTACCATCTACATATGAGAATTTCAAGAGATGTATTTTGGTTTTATTATTAGTAAATACATAATTAATATCGATAGTTCTTGCTCTCTTAGCTTTGTACCCCAGTTCGTATGCGAAGTCTGCTATTTCCGAATAAATTTTCTTATCTTCATCACCCAAATCATTAAGAAAATCATTTAACGCATTATTCATAGTTGTAAACCCCTTTCTATTATACCTATTGAGTATTGTTTTCCTCTTCAACTATATTAGCCGAAGTCGTTATTGAATCATACATTTCAATATTTGATTCCACATAAGATGGCATAGCTGTAAATAATACCCAAGCAAAAATATCATCATTTTCTTCAAATTCTATTAAATTAGAATAGTAGTAATTTTTCAAGCCTTCATTTTCACCAGAATACATAATAGAACGGATTTGTTTATTCTCTACATCAATAACTTTTTCTTCGGATACTATTTTCACATTTTCTCTTTTACTCATAATATCATCATTTTGAGCATAATAAACATCAAGAGGTGTTTGTCCTTCCGCTAAATCAATTTTATCAAAAACAAATATGCTGGCATATGAGCTTCCATTTGTACATTGCAAATCAAATTGCGTATCAGTAACCTTATCCCACTTTTCTGGGAAAGAAAAGCTAATATTATAATCTTCAATCACAAAATTCTTTTCCTCATTCTCTTTTAGATTACTAGTACAGCCAGTTATCATAACCATCGTTAATACCAATAATATTATTATCATCTGCTTAATATTTTTCATATAAATCCTCCTATTACAGGTTAAGTTTTAAAATATATATTACTGTTTCATATTTTTAAAATTAACTGCATTCTCGTTTATTCCATGGTCTTTTCCTGCCTAACCATCCTTGTTCTCTAAAGTATTCAACATCTGGTGGATTGGTACCTATGTACTTTTGCATCATGCGACTCACAAAAAACCATTTCCGAACTCTAAAACAAGGTTTAACTTTGCCATTATTCCTTTGAATTTTTTTTGCTACTTTTTTAGCTTTTTTATTTATCTTATTTTTTATTTTTACTGATACGCATTTCCATCTTGTTTCATAAACAGCTAATCCTATTTTGTAGGTTCTAGCAACTCCCCAAAAATCCAAACTATCTTTCATTTCTTTTAGACTGTGGTTAAAAACAGGTCCACTTGCAGTTGCTATAACTAAACCTTGTTTACGAAACATATCTTTCTCAGGACGGTGTACAATCCACATATTAGCAAAATGATCTAAAAAAACTTTCATCTGACCCGTCACATGATATGAATAAACCGGTGAAGTTAAAATAATTAAATCTGCTGATAATAATTTTTTCCGTATTGGATCTGTATACTTACTGTGTGTACATGTACCTTGTTCTTCACTAAAACATCTAAAACAAGATATACAATACTCTGGTAAATCATTGGGTAGAGAAATCTCAGTTACCTTTGCATCATCAATTTGATTTATTACTTCTTGCGCAATATTAAATGTACAACCTTTCCGTTCAGTCCCGTAAACTACAGTTACGTTCATTTTTAGCCACCTCATTTAGTTAATACTACCATTTTTCGTTGGCAAAGTAAATTGAACTAGTTTTATTACGTTATACTATTTCAAATTTAAATTTGGATATTTTATTAAGATTATCCATTTTATCATTTTCTAAAAAAGCTATTAGTATTGATTGGTCCAACACTGATATAACGAGTTGACTTGTACTATTTGTGTTTAACAAAAGTTTGTTAATCATAGAAAATATTTTGACATCTAGCCAATCATCATTAAATTCTAAGTTCCATTTATATGTTTCTTCTCCTAAATCAAAAGCTATCCATGCTTTGTTTTCATCCATATCTATATAGTCATGTATATTAGATAATTGTAGACTATCATGTGCTAAACAAACTATTTTTTCCATAACACTTACATAATCTCCTGTATCTTCAATACACTCTGTATCTAAATACCATATATTTTTTGATATGGGTTTACCACAATCTTGAGAAGTTTCAACTTCACAACCTAATGCTATTAACAAAGAACCGTATGGATCTTCTTCATATTCTTCCTTATCAAACACGTTAAAGATTTGATTTCTGTCAATATCTGGATTAATACTGATACCAACTTCTTCTAATTTCTCTAACTGGGTTTTCAATGGTATAATATCCTGTTTCTTATGTTTCTTAACATATTTCTTAGATAAAAATTCAAACATACATCCATCTCCTAAAAATAGTAATCTATCAGCTAACATCTTATGTATATTTATATGTAATTTACTTAATAATTAAACATTAGATATTCTATATTAACTTAATAATTTTCTTCAAAAAAACGGTGAATTTTATCAGCTAACATACCATCTTTATCAACAATATCATATACAAAATCAATATTAGCTGACGTATATACTCTTTGCCTATCCTTTTCTATTATAAAATTTAATAATAAAGATTCATTTTTATTTTGATTATATAATATTAAACTAAAACATATAGGTTTTGAAGATTCAATAATTTGTACACAACTTGTACCAAACAAACTTCTTTTGCATTTATAACTTTTTAATATTTTCTCTAATTCTTTTAATTTACTTAGGTCTTTAATGTTAAGTTTATTTTGTTCTATAGGATAAAATTTATGTATATTCATACTGTAAATACTATAATCATCATTAGATAATACTTGTCTTGGCAAGTAGAAAACACTTATAATTATAGATGTTATTATAATTATACCAAAATATATAAATATCTTTTTCCTGCTATAATATTCATTATGTTTTTCTTGTTTTTTATGCTTATAATAAATAACCTTAATAATATACCTTATAAGAATAATAATAGAAATGATATTTATCACAATTAACAATCCTATTACTATTCTTAGACTATCAACTAATAATTCATTAACCCATATTGGTGAATTTCTAATCATTTTTATTCTCCCATTTTGTTCTTTCATTCAAATCATTATGTTTATTTTTAATTTTAACTATTGGTTCAACATAACTCTATTTACATCTGCAAAACATTTCATATAAAAGCTTTCATCTTCAGAAGGTACTCTATTATATTTATCTAAAAATCTTTTTATTGCTTCTTCGTTAGATAAATCTTCCCCTACTAATTCTCCAGCTGTATTTAATTGATTCAATAAATCTATTATCCCATCTTTATCAAATATATTCTCATGAGATACAATATAATGGTCTGCATCACACTCTAGAATTTCATCTATCATTGGAAATAGTTTTTCCCTTGTATAACCATATACACCTTTGTACATGCCACCATAAATACAATCTCCCAAAAACAAAACTTTTTCTTCAGGAATATATATCATAGATGCATCGTTAGTGTGGTCACCCCCGATTGATTTGATTATACATGTTAATCCTCCTAGATCTATTTTAATACTATTCTCATATGTAATATCTAACTCACCTATTTCAAAATTATCTCTATCCGTAATTTCTTTTTTAATGCACTCAATTGTAAAATCAGAAAATCTACCTTCATTAACATGTTCTACTAAAGATACATCGTCCCACTTGTATTTCTTTATTTCTTCTAATTTCTCTATTGTATTATGATTAGCTATAGTCACTAACCTCATCTCTTTTATTCCAAATATATGATCCCAATGATAATGTGTAATTGCTAAATATTTTAATGGTGGAATATTTAATGCATCTAGCTCCTCTAAAAATTCTTCTGCATGTTTTGGAGAATTACCTGAGTCAACTACCAAGCTATACTTATTACCACAGATAACCCCTAGAGAAGGTCTATCTGTATCCTCGTTATGTGGCATATAATAAACTCTATCTGTTAATTTCTTAATCATATTTATGGCTTCCTTTCCAATGAAAATTTTTTATACTAATATTTTTATTAACTTCCATAAAATAAGCTAAATTCCACTCCCCATAATTATATCTGTTATGCATGTATCTTCATATCCCTCTTGAAAATCATCTGTAACACCCTCATATATCTCTGAAATTCTAAATGTTAATTTTAATTCTTCATTGGTCTCAACTTTTATATTAGGATAAAATATCTGTAAATCCATACTATCATCAATATTTAAAATTGCATAAAGATTATCATTTTTATAGAGTTCTAACTTACGTACTTTACCATTTTCTCTATATAAAGAAGGCGATTTTCGGTATCCATTGTATATTTCTATAAAACCTATACTCCAATCATAGTCAAGTATTTCAAAAGTATAATTTATACTTTCGCCTATACCATAACCTTCTGCCCCTTCTACCCATGTTGTAGACGAGTCATAGTCATCAATATTATTAATCGAATATATATCACCTTTATCACTTTTAAGTTCTGATGATGCTGTAATCTTATAATTATACCGAATATAGTTACCATTCAATTGATATTGAAGTTCTCCTATACTGAAAGCAGACCCGATATGTTCTGAATATAAGAAAATCACCCCATTCTCCTCATGTATTTGTGAATTTTTAATTTCTTCATAAGAAGTAATTTCTTTCTTTAGTAGTAAATTTTCATCCTCCAAAGTTTTAATCTCTGATTCCATTTTTACAATTTGGTCTTTTAATTTACTAATTTCAACTTCACTTTCATTGTTTTCTTTCATTGGAGCATTACAACCAGTAATACTTAATACTACGATGATTATTATTAATCTGTATTTCACTTGTATCTCCCTTCATGTAATCATTTTACAGGCTTTACGATTATCGTTGCATTTGCAATTTTATTCTTTAGTTTGTCATCTGTGATTACTCCAATATAATAATTACAAGTATCTGTTTCAGGTGCTAGTCTTGCACTTTCCAAAATGTCATAATAATACTATCGCTTATTTCAATATCTCGAAACTTTCTTACCACCTTCTTTTTCTCATAACCTCTAATAATTCCATAATATTCTCCCTCATATTATTCGTATTTTATTTATAATTCTATATGTCTAGACTTTTCATTTGTTTTACTGTCAATGGAATTCCTAATTGTATTTGCTTTTTTATGTTTTTATCTAAGTACTTTCCTCTTAAAAGTGTTCTATCACATATATTTGTTTCTTCTACAATGTATTTGGCAGTTTCTTTTCTCTGGTTAAGAGACATTCTGCTACACCAAAATTCATATTGGGATTTATTAAGTTTTTTACTGGCAATCTCAATATATTTGATATCCTCTGTTTTCTTCCCTGCTTTGATATCTCTGACTTCTTTATCTGTAAAGGGTAAGTTTAACTCAACTTTTCTTAATGCTATGTTAGATAATTCTACTCCCTTAAGTTCATCCATATTATATATTTTTTTACCATCCATTAATGATATAATTAGTGGTTGTTTATCTTCATAATCCAATTTATTCAAAAAGTTTAGTTGTTCTTTGGTTAATTTTTGCATTACATTATGTACTTCTTTATGATAATTCTTTTTATTATTAGCTTTACCTACTACTTTAAAAACTTGTTCTAATTGTTTATCGGTTAATGGTAGACCAATCAACAGTTGTTGTCTAATAATATCTGGTATTTCATTATAATCCAATAAATATAATTGTTTTTCTAATTCACATTCATTCAATTTATTAGTTATTTCATCAACCATACTATTTAGTTCTTCTTTTTTCAATAGTACTCTGTTCACTAATTTACTATCTATACCCGTATACTTTTTAACACATTCACAACCTAGATTATAAGTTATATCTAGTATTTTGTGTTTAATTACATATTGATATCTTAACGAACGTCCACATACACATTTATATGGTCTAGTGTTTTCTTCTGCCACTTTAATGTCAACTAAAATCCATTCGTTAATTTTATCTTCTATCTGTTGATTATCTTCTTCCCCATTAAGTACTATGCCTTTTAGATTTATCAGCTTTTCTTCCCATATGTCTTTAGCTGATTTTCTTATGTATTTATCTATAAACTCCTTTTGTTTGCTAGATAATTCCATTTGCAAATTATTCTCCCCCTGTTAACGGATTAATTGTTTTTATAAATGATATTGGTTCTCCGTTATGGTATAGATATTCTAGTTCATCGTGCAATTCAATAGTATCATCTTCTCCTTGGTTAGCTGAGGATTTTACTATATATAATTTTTTGTACATACTTTCTCCTTTTTCATAATTAGTTTAATTATTACTTTAGAATATTATACTCCTACCCTATACTGTAAAACATTACTTTCTGATTCATCATCAAAAAAAGACTTTATATACTTACCTTTAAACTTTTCAATAATTCTTTTGGAACCTATGTTATTTTCATCACATGTTATTATTACTTCTTCTAATCCAAGCTTTCTTGCTTCAAGTAAACCTAGTTCAACTAATTTGCTACCATAACCTTTTTTTCTATGTGTAGATTTTATTTCGTAACCGATATGACCTATCATTTGCAAGAATTCGCTGTCAACACTATGCCTAATTCTTATTACTCCAATTACCTCTCCTACATTATCTACAAGCCAAAAGCTGCTACATGGTACCCATCCTTCTGGAATATTAATCCCTTTGCTAGAATCAAGAAGGTCTTTGATGAACTCGTTAAAATCTTTTTCAGCCTTAGTATAAAGCTCATATGATTCGTAACCTGTTTCTTTAACATCTTCAATAAATTCAATAAATGACTCTCTATATACTATACTTGGTTCAACTAGTTTAATATTTTGCATAACCTTACCTCCAATTATTCTATCCTGCTGTTGGCCATCCCATTATTATTCTTGTTATTAGTCCATTATCATCTATCAACATGGTCATCCCTAAACAAAGACCTGTATCCATTGTTCCTGAAAAATACAAACCCTTTTCTTGTTTAAAACTATCTTCATCATCCCTTAAAACTTCTATCACTCTATTCATGCTATACGCTTTTTTATCATTAACATCTATGATTTCAGTGTTATAATGTTTTGCAATCTTATCTGCTGAATCACCTACTTTAACTTCCAGTGACAAAAAATAACTCTTGTTCAAAACATATTCATTACCAGTTATATCTACTCTAGTAACTCTATCATTATCTGAAATATAAAATGGATCTTCATCATCACCACAACATGTAATAACAAATTCAATATCATCATATAAAACTAGAGCAAAGTAACCGTGTAAATATGCTCCTGATTCATCTATAATATTTTTTATTTCTTTTGGTTCTCCAAAATTACTTTTTATATTACTATATGTAGTGAATGTTTCCTTACCTTCAACAATAGTATCTAAATAACTTAGATCTTCTTGGTATAGTTGGTATTGTTGATAATGATTATGCTGGTATTCTTCATTTTCTTTATCTTCTTGTATTTTTTGTATTTCTTGTTCTTCTTGTATTTTTTGTTCTTCTTTTTCTTCTATATCATTTTGTGCAATATCATTCTTCTCAATGATTTCATTTAGTTCATCAATCTTATCTTTCAATTCTGTATTTTCACTTTTGACCTCAATCAATTGATTATTAATCTTTTCAGTTTGTTTAATTAAATCTTCATCGCTAGAACAACTACATAATAATAAAGCAGTAACACCTGTTATTAGAGATACTTTAATTTTTTTATTCATAATTTCTCACCTCATAAATTTTGATATATAATAAATGCTATCCATTTAAATAAATTATATATATCAGCTGAAATTTTGTCAATTAACATTAAATTTTTACAAAAATAATATTTGTATTCATTAAAAAATCCCTTAAGCCAATAACTTTAGGGATTTTCTATACTATATATCTATACTTACTCTATACTTAATAAATATTACTCTTCTACTATTATATATTCATCTTTTTCAAAATTTACTTCTACTACTGTCCCATCAGAGAATACTGTTCTTTGCTTTGTCAATGACTCGTCAACAAATTCATGACTAACCATTTCTTTTTTCGCTATTTTCTCATGTAATTTACAAACAATCTTATTCTTTTCAATCTCGGCTCTATCTGCTTCTATATCTAGATAACCCGTTCCTCCATTGAGTAATGCATATAAAAATCCATCTTGAGATGTTGGTAGCCCCCATCCACCTTTTTTAAGTGCCCATGGAACTACTAAACACTCATGATAAACCAACGTGTATAGTGGTACTGGAATCCCAATTGCATCACCAGTATAATTCCAACCATCTAATGGTACAACCAGTGCCATGGGAGAATGATGAACCAAATCTAAATTAGGTAAAGCCCAATCAACGCATTCTTCTGAACTGATTAAAATCTTTTCTGAGCTTACATAATTAAAACATTCTCTCCTTTTTTCCATGCACTGTTTTCTACTCATTCTATGCTCTTGATGGTAACATTCATCTAGTGTAACCACAGAAAAAACATCTAGATAGGCTCCATTCAATTCAACACCATTTTTTTTCTGAATCTCGAAATTTCTCCTAACATAATAGGGTGCTAACTGAGTGCATAAGAAAGTCTGTTTTCCCCCAGCCCATTCAGACTCTACTGTTATATCATCATCACTATTATGGATGGCATGTCCTTTATCATAAGTTTCGGCATCAAGATAGTAATCTCTATATTGGTCATGTATCGCAAAAATGTAATTCAATTTCTTACATGTATCAGATATGCTCTTCATTCCTTCCCAACCACCGGCTTGCTCACAAGGAGGAAAAACATCTGGATGAAGATTATCATAACCTCTCTTGCCCCATCCATCAAGATGAAGATAGGCTTTTTCTACTCCCTTATTTTTAAGCTCTTGTAGTTGTTTAATTCTGTCAGAAAAAGATACCAATGAATCATTTTTTTCTGGATGCTCTCTATCATAAATATCACTTGTTGGCTCAGTGTGATTATAAATATACGAATGAATAACAGGCGAACCTATAAGTTGGTTGATATTAGGATTTTGGATTGCCTTTTCTTCTAAAGTGACTATACCTTTTTGCTGTTTGACATATTTTTTATATACTTTACATAGTCGATTATAATCACATTCATCCATAAATGAGTATTTTATCTTTCTATTATAACCAATTTCTCCAAGTGAAGGATACCAAACAGAAGCTATATTAGTATCACCCCCAGCTGGATGTACTAATTCATAGCCTCCATCCCAAGGTGTTTCTGCTATAGCTATATATCCATTTTCCTCTTCAATCTGCCCCCACCATGGCATATAGGCACCTCTTGTATAATATCTTCCATTATCCATTGCGTGTACTTCTTTTGGCCAGTTATTGGGAATAATACAACCTAGCATCATTGGTACTACTGTATAATTGTTCTTTTCCTTCTTCATGAAATCAAATGGTCCAGGCCAGACAATTTTTTTAATGATACCTTGGACCTCTCTAATTGGTATTAATTCGAAATGAACATCCTCATAAATATTATCGATCCAAATGGATATCTCAAAAGAAAGATCTATTTCTTGTTTTTCTATCTCAAAATTTGATAATATACATTTAATTCCTCTTCCTATACCTGTATCAAAAGACTCATTAGTCATTGTCTTGGCATTTTCAAAATATAACTTATGTATTTTCTCCTTATGAACAACATCAATGTAAGGCTTGAAATCTTTTTTTTGATACCATGTCTTATTAGGAGTTCTAACACTGAAACTGAAATCATTTTTATTATATGATAATATTAGGTTTTCTGAGTTATTTATAATTATTTGCTGTTCTACCACTTATTTTTCCTCCATATCTTTAATAGTTGTAGTTAAACATTCCGATAGTTTCTTTCTATATTTTTAAAAGCTTTTAAGCATTTGATACTATATCCTCTACTCTCATCTGTAATATTACGTTCAGTTCGTAACATCTCCTTATATCCCATATCAAATTCTTCTTTAGCTTTATCTACTTGCCCTAATAAGTTATAGACTTTACCACGTATATAATGAGTTTCTGACACTGGTTTTCTCATACTATCTCCATAATGTATATTTGAAGGATAGTTAACCATTTTATCTATATATTCTTCTAAACAAGATAAATCATTATTATTGATAGCCTCTTTTATTAGCTCCTTATATATAATTTGATAAAGATGTCCACTATTTTCTTTTCCTTCCCAATTGTATAACTCATCTTTTGCTATAACTTCAAGAGCTTTTTCATTTTCACCAATATTTATTAAACTACTGACCATAGCATATATAATACGATTTTTATTATCTACCTGTTGCCAAACAGAAATTAGTTCACGTTGTTTTTGTTTATTATCTTGTAATTGGTACATTTCATTAAGTAATATTAAACTATCCTCATTCTTAATTGATTGAAGCTCTATATCCTGTTCTAGATAATAACAAGCCCTATCAATATCATTTTCTCTTTTATAATAGAAATATCCTAAATTCCTTAACAGAACTGTATATCGCAAACCTTTTCCATAAGCCAGTAAA
Source organism: Vallitalea sediminicola (assembly GCF_054408565.1). Lineage (NCBI taxonomy): Bacteria > Bacillati > Bacillota > Clostridia > Lachnospirales > Vallitaleaceae > Vallitalea > Vallitalea sediminicola. The sequence goes on along the minus strand of NZ_BTPT01000088.1, from coordinate 4,498 downwards.
AATAAATTTTCAGCATTTTTATAATCTCCGATTCCATAATAATAATTGCCTAATAAATATGCTATCTTACCAGAATCATCAATATCTTCATATTCTCTCAGTACTTTAGCAGTAACATTATCTTTGAAAAAGCAATAATCTATTTGCGAATTTTTTATTAAGTTCAAGTCAATTTTTTCTGCTTTAGATATTTGGTCGCAAGAATATTTTATATATGTGTTATGAAGGATATTGGGTTCATTGATATATTGTAACAATTCAATTGTATCCGTATGACAATTAAGTGCTGTATATTCTCGTACTAATGATAATAGTAATCCATTTACATCAAGTATAGAGTTAATGCTAGAACCATCTTCATCATATCCTTGTCTGTCCTTTTCTACTAATAAGTAAGGTGATACAATATTTTCTGAACAGAGTATTTCCTTAGCTTTTTTCGATTGACCATTGTAGCGATATGCAACGCAGAGCAAAAACAGAATATATGAATCATTTATATTTTTATATTGTTCTAGCATTATGATTGTTTCTCTATAATAACCCAATTTTATATTAATCTTTGCAATCTCAATTATAGATGCTTTTTTAAGTGAAAGGCTTGAGATATCAAATAATAACTTACGAGACAATCTAATATCTCCTTGTCTATCTAGCAGTATAGCAATCATAAAACGTACTTCATCATCTACTGGATTATAGTCTAATATTTGTTGAAAATACAATCTAGCCTGAGTATATTTCTCTTGTTTGAAATACATTATCCCTAATCTTTTTTTGGTTAATAAGCAACTTTGATTATACTTTAAATTAGTATTATATAATATTAATGCATCATCATCTTCTCCTCGAGACTCCTTATAATAAGCTGTATTATATAATTTCCCTATTTCATCTTTAGTAAGTTCTTCTTTATTGCTTACTTTTTTTAATAAACTCTCTATTTTTTCGACACTGCGATTCATTCTAACATCAGTGAATAGATTAATAGCTGGATATGTTTCTAAAAATTCATCTCTCTCACCGTAATGTAAAATTATTTCTTCGTCTTCTGTTATTTTAATTTCTAAAGTGCTAACGCTGAATGTTTTATCTGGAATATCTATCTTTAATTCTGTTATCTCATCAGCATTAAGATTAATAGACTTATCTATGATATAATCATTTATCTTTACAGTAAGATTGCACTGTCCGAAATTCTTGACAGCTGAGAATCTTAAATTCAAGTTATTGTTCTCTATAGAATGATTCATAGCAACATATTTATCCCCATATGTTATGTTTCCTAGAGAATTTACAGGATACCATATCTCAGACCATTCTATACTTTCATGTGGTTTCATGAAATTAAACACTGATTGTGTTTCATAAAGACCACTTTGTATCTCTAGATATTCTTCGTTATTTTCAGTAAGAGCATGATTCCATGCTTTTCCTAAATTATCTTTTCCCCAAGCAAAAAACTTAGCTCCCTTTACTTGTTTTCTATCAGCATAATGAACAATACCAAAATCTTGTTGTTTATAATATATTCCAAAGAAATTGTCTGTGAGCAATTTCCCAAAAGTTTCATATACAGATGGTATATCATCTGCTTCTCTATAATCAATATTTTCATAATAAGGCCATTTTAGATAGTAAGGACATATATGATTGACACACCAGTCAAAAGGATATACAAGTCTTAAATCTTCTGTATCTTGTATTGCCGCATTTGTCCAAAAATAATATCTATTTTCTACAGGGGTAGGATTATTTAGATGTACTCTCTGCTCCAAGTAAGATGAATCATTATATAATGTTAATGTTACTTGCCAATTCATGGATGATATTTGTTCTATATTTCCAAATGTAACTGATGCACTATCATTAGTTTGATTTAGCGTATAATGTACTGAATCATAGGATGTTGGAGAATGACTAATAGGAAAATTGAATTCTATTCCTCCAGCAAACCATGCACCTCTTGTACCGACTAGCTGTGGTTTTATTACTTTATTGTAATAAAAAATATCTTTATTATTTCGTTTATCAAATATACGTTGTACTCTTCCTCCTAACTGAGGCAATACTTCCACTAACAAATATTTGTTTTCCAATACAACAATCGTATATTCTTTATCTTCAACTTCATTGGTACAACCATTTTGAAGTGTATATGGATATGGATTAAGACATCTTCCATGCATATCAAACATGGGATTTTTTTCGTCAGGTGTTAATTTATATGTAGGCATGTTTCTTTTAATCTCACAAACAGTTGTATTATACATAAAAATCCTCCTTAAATATTTTTTCTTGTTTTAATATTAATCCTTACAATAATAATTTCACATGAAAAAATCAGATTATTTTATGTAAAATACCGATATCATTTTTTAACTATATCATTTATAATAAACCTATAGACTTATTTATATGACATTTCAATCTAGAAGGAGTCTGAATAATGTTATTAGAAAAAATGTATTTTGAAGAAATATGTCCATATGTAAGAAATGTAGGAATAGAAGTATTTAATAAAACCAGAACTTCTATACGAAGAATATATGATCATGAATTTATATTAGGTTTTGAAGGTTCTACTTCCTTAACTATAGAAGATAGAGTTTATACAATTAATGAAGATGATTTAATATTAATCAAACCTAATCTACCTCATGAATTCAAAATACCTAATAAATATTCTGGAGCAATATATTGGGTACACTTTGATTTCAAACATTTTTTTGATGGAAATTATATAGATTACAAAAACTTAGAATTCAATGAATCTCTATATAGAAGTTCTTTGCAATGGGATTCACTTATCAGAAAAGACCCTGTCTTTGAAAACGGCTTCAGATTTCCTGAATTCACTCATTTAAAAGATAGTAGCATCATCAAAGATATCTTCATTAAGCTTAATGATACTTTTAAGAAACAGGAAATGTTTTGGCAACTAGAATGTAGACATCTTATGCTTCAATTTTTTAACATCTATCTAAAAGAGTGTTTTAAAGAACATATCTACCATAAGAACACAAGTGGTTCTAGTATTTCTGACTATATGCAAAAATATGTAAACAAGAATATACGAAACAAATTGACACTAAAAAGTATGTCTGGAATCTTAGGCTATAATGCTGAGTATCTTGGTAAAATATTTATTAAAGAAACTGGTGAGCCTTTTTCAGATTTTGTTAATAAGCTTAGACTTAAAAAAGCTTTTGAATTAATTAAAACCAGCTCTCTAACCTTATCAAACATATCCGAATTATGTGGTTTCAGCGATCCTTTTTATTTTAGCAAAGTCATGAAAAAATATACTGATAGAAGTCCACGTGAAATAAAAAAGAGTCTAAAATCTGACAATACATTTTAATATAATTATAGGGTTGACTCATGAGTCAACCCTATTAAATCAGTGATGTTTATTTAGGTACATTTTTCCAATCATTAAGAAATCTCTCGATTCCTATATCTGTAAGTGGGTGTTTAGTCATTTGAACTATTACTTTGTAAGGTATTGTAGATATATCTGCTCCAGCCAAAGCTGCTTGCGAAGCATGTAGAGGACTTCTAATACTCGCAGCGATAATTTCAGTTTCTATATCATGCATATAAAATATTTCTGATATATCCTCAACTAAATCCATACCAACTGTATCAATATCATCTAACCTTCCTATAAATGGACTAACATAAGTTGCTCCAGCTCTTGCTGCAAGTAAAGCTTGTGTAGCTGAAAATATTAATGTAACATTTGTTTTTATTCCTTCAGCAGTAAGAATTTTTACTGCTTTCAATCCTTCAACAGTCATAGGAATCTTGATTACAATATTTTTATGTATGGTAGCAAGCTCACGAGCTTCCTCTATCATACCTTTAGATTCAAGACTTATTACTTCTGCACTTATTGGTCCATCAATAATACCTGTAATCTCAGTAACAACTTCTTTAAAATCTCTACCCTCTTTTGCTATTAAAGAAGGATTAGTTGTAACCCCACAAATTACACCCATTTCTTCTGCTTCTTTAATTTCATTAACATTAGCTGTATCTATAAATATTTTCATTTCCTATCTCCCTTCTTTTATTTTACATATTAATATTATCAGAATAACTGGGTTTTATAAAGTCTTTTCATATATATTTTTACTATTTGATATTTCCTGAAAACTTAATCAAAGAAAAAGCACTCACAGATGTAAGGCTTCATCCTAATTGGTAAAGATATTTTTATACTTTTAATTATCGCATTTATTAAGTAAATCTTGCAACTCTGCAGCTTGATGTCCTTCTTCTTCTGCAAATTTCTTAAAAGAGCTGCTGATTTCCTCGTCTTCTATATTTTTTGCATGACATTCATAATCACGTACTTTTTCTTGTGTATCCAATATAGCTTTTTTCAAACAATCTTTTGGTGATAACTCCATAATATACCTCCTAGAAATTTAATCATATTTATTTTAACCTATTTTTATAGTAATATTCTACTTGAATTGAAAAATTAAGT
>NZ_BTPT01000087.1:0-64309 GCF_054408565.1 Vallitalea sediminicola | reverse complement strand
CAGCCTTTGAATCTGATTAGACATATTATTGATATTATTTGCAAGTTGTCCTAATTCATCTTTATTAATCTTGTCAATCTTCTGATTAAAATTACCTTTTGCGATTTCATTTACATTATAAGATATTTTATCAATATACTTAATTATTCTAGAAACCAGAATTAACAGATATACTATAAATAATATTACTCCTGCGAATATTATTGCTTGCTGTATAGTAATATATTTTGTTATAGTAGAGTACATATTTCGTATGAGAGGTTTGAATCTATTATTATAAATTATTTGATGCATCATATATAAAGTAATTACACTCAGCAAAAAACTTTCGACACAGATGATAACTACTTTAAATCTAATACTTTTAAGTAGTTTATTTTTCAATTTTATAACCCACTCCCCATATTGTTTTTATATATCTTGGGTTCTTAGAATTGTCATTCAACTTTTCTCTCATATTCCTAATATGAACCATGACATTATTGTTAGCTTCATAATATTTGTCATCCCATATTTTTTCAAATATCTTTTCACTACTATAGACCTTACCTCTATTTTGAGCTAAAAGAAGCAATATATCATATTCTGTAGGTGTCAACTTTATTTCATTGTCTCCTATGGATACTCGATGACTATCTGCATCAATTAACAAATCATTTACAATAATAGTCTTAGCTTCATCTATGTTAGTATTATTAAGATACAGATATCTCCTAAGTTGTGAACGAATCCTAGCAGTTAATTCCATCATGTTGAAAGGTTTACATATATAATCATCTGCTCCAATACTTAATCCTACTATTTTATCTATATCTTGTGACTTAGCACTTAACATTATTATTGGTACATTCTTCTTCAATCTAATCTGTCTACAAACCTCAAAACCATCTATACTGGGCAACATAATATCTAAAAGGACAATCTGTATATTTATATCTAATGCAATATTTAACGCAATCTGCCCGTCATAAGCTTGATAAACATTAAACCCCTCATTTTCAAGATTTTTTTTTATTAACTCTGATATTTCCTTTTCATCTTCAACAACTAATACATTAATATCTTCCATTTATAATCCCTATCCTATTAATCTTTGTATAAGCTTGTACTAAGCATCTTTTTTATTCCTAAATGATGATAGTAATTCATTATAGTCATTAATATAATAATCAGCTAATTTTTTCTTTTCATCATCCATATTTTTTGAGTAATCGTCATAGATAGTACATACTTTCATTCCTGCTTCTTTCCCGGATATTATCCCTTTAGGAATATCTTCAAAAACAATACATTCTTCTGGTTTCACACCTAAATCTTCTGCTACTTTTAAATAAATATCAGGAAAAGGCTTACCCCTATCTACTTCACATGATGTTCTGATTGATGTGAAATAATCGCTCATATTATACTTGTCAATAACAACATTAACTAGATCTTTTGAATTACTTGAACCAATACCCATAGCAATATCATTTTCAGACAAGTAATCTAAAAAATCAATTATTCCTTCTTTTAGCTCCACTTTATTAATATAATAATCCCATGCCATATCATTCCAAGTTTTTTTTATCTCTTTGATAGATTCAGGTATACTAAATGTTTCCTTGAAATAATGAGCAGTCTCAGTAAAACTCATACCTTCGATTTTATCTTGTAGATTGTTTGGAAGTTCTATATTATATCTTCCAAGATATTCTATATCAATAGATTCCCAAAACCACATTGAATCAACTAGAGTTCCGTCCAAATCAAATAAAACAGCTTTTATATTTTTAAGCATCCTAATCACCTTTCTATATATAAAATTTCTATTTCAAATAATAATATCTAATTATATCATACTAACAAACAATATTCCTATATCTAATTACATCCATCTCCAACCTGGATAATATTTATTTCTAAGTAGATTATTAACTTTTTTAGCAAATCCTAATGGAAAATTATTGACACATATTAGATTCCATCCTTTTGCTCCTTCTATCTGTAATGTTTCTCCTTTTAAATACCTTATTACATTATCATCCATGATATCCAAGTTAACAATGTTATTAAAATGCTCTTTAGCCAATGAACAGGCTAATGCTTGGGATGGTTCAAATCTATTCTTCTTAATATCTCCTAGATATAGTCCTGTCCTAAGTAAACGAAGTCCTTTAAGTTCAGGAATTTCCTCTGGCATATGATACAGCTTTTCATTTATTACTTGAAGCCTACTTCTATCAAATCTAGTGTTAAGATACTCTTCTTCAAAATCTGTGAATACTGAATATTCTTTTTCTTTAGAATTAATAGTATAATTCTTATATTGATTGGCAATACTTGACTCTTTTTTATGCAATAATGCTACGAAATGACCTTCGCCTTTAATTTTATGAGGCCATAATCTAACTGTTTTACTTAAATCATATTTATCACTAGAAGACCATTCCGTCTTCCCTCTATCAAATCCGTCAGAATTGGGAAGATTCATTAATTCAAATTCTTTATGTCCATTTAGAAAACCGCTAATTATTTCTTCATTTTCACTAGGCGAAAAAGTACATGTGGAATATAATATATATCCACCAGGACTTAGCATTTTTGCTGCATGAGGAAGTATACTACTTTGAATATCGCTGTAGTACTTAACAGATTCTCCACTCCAATTTTTTATCATGGAATTATCTTTACGAAACATCCCTTCACCAGAGCAAGGTGCATCCACTAAGATCTTATTAAAATACTCTGGAAAATAATTACTTAATTTTTCTGGAGTTTCACTAAGTACTATACTATTACTAATACCAGATAATTCAATATTCTTAAGTAAACCTTTTGCTCTAGAAGCACTGATATCATTAGATACAAGGACACCTGTTCCCTTAAGTTTTGCTCCTAATTCTGTACTCTTACCTCCTGGGGCAGCACATAAGTCAAGAACTCTGTCATAAGGATCAATATTAAAAAGTTCTGCTGGTGTCATAGCACTGGGCTCTTGTAAATAGTATAAACCAGCATAATAATATGGATGTTTTGAAGGCAAATCCTCTTTGGCATAATAATATCCATTGGATATCCAATGAATCTTATCTAGATTGAAAGGTGAAATTTTCTTGAATTCTGTTGCATCTATTTTCAAATTATTTACTCTTAAACCATAAAAACGTTCTTCGTTAAAAGAATCTATATATTTTTCATAATCATCCTTTAATAGATCTTTCATTCTAGCTGTATATTTATCAGGTAAATTCAAATTGTCAAGCTCCTCTCCATGTGAAATATTCTATGAGAACTTACTATCTGTCTATTAGCTTTAATTTAAAATCTAAGTAATCACAAGATACCAATATATATTCCACATCATCTATAACACCTTTCAGTCCCATTTTAAAACTTTCTTTTCCATGTAAATGTCCATATATCACCTTATCAACGTTATACTCATTGTATAATCTAGTGAATTCTGAAGGTTCAAATTTATCATTGGTTGGCGGAAAATGTGACATGACATATATTTTATCTACTTTTTGTCTTATACTATTTAGAGCTATTTCCATACGATTAACTTCTCTATTATACAGCTTTTCATCATCCTTAGTAAACTTTGTCTCATTAGGGCATATCCAACCCCTCGTTCCACAAATAGCAATATCATTATATATTATACTGTTATTTTGTATGAAGTCCAATTCCTTATACATGGTTGATACTTTACTAAGAGAGTTCCACCAATAATCATGATTTCCTTTTACCAATATTTTTCTTCCTGGTAATTGTGATATAAATTTTATATCTTTTTCTGCTTCCTCTAATTTCATTGCCCAAGATATATCACCAGGAACTAGGACAAGATCATCATTCTTCACTCTTTTTTCCCAATCGTCTTTTATCTTGATATAATGTTTGTCCCAATGTTGTCCAAAAACTTTCATAGGCTTATCATTACTAAAACTTAAATGTAAATCACCTATTGCATAAATCATATAAACATCCTTTCATAACAAACAGCTAAATAACTACTATCAAATTAGACTTTGTGCTTTGTACCCAGCAGCTAACATATCTAATCTTTTATTGAATCTATCTAGTTGTTCAAAATTACCTTTATCCCATAAGTCATAAAATTCTTCTTGGATATGTTCTACCTCTTTTATATCATCACATACCTTATGCAAATTCTGAATATTATTCAAAATATCAGCGATAATACTTGACTTTAGTTGGAATAAATTCTGTGCCTTTATTATCTCATTTCTAATTATAGACATTTCCTGGTCCAATTTAAACGCTGCTTCAGCAGCATTAGTCAATCTTTGCTCAATATCTTGTGGAATATTATGCTCAAATTTGTACTGTAATGAATGCTCTATAGTTGCCCAGAAATTCATTGATAATGTTCTTATCTGAATCTCAGCTTTTATTCTCTTAGCACCAAGTGCCGTATGAACATCATAATATACTATTATATGATAACTTCTATAACCACTTCTTTTAGTATTGGATATATAATCTATTTCATCTTTGATTTCCATATCTTTTCTGCTTCTTATAATGGCAACTACCTTATCAATATCTTCAACAAACTGACATAAGATTCTAATACCCGCTATATCATCAATTCTTGCTTCTATCTCACCTATTGGTATGTTTTTTTTCTTAGCTTTCTCTAATATATTAGATATTTTCTTAACCCTGCCAGTAACATATTCTATAGGTGAATATTGTCCTAACCTTCTATTTTCATGTACTATGCTAGCAAATTTTACTTTTAATTCCTCCACTGCTTGCTGATATGGAATTAATATCTGCCTCCATAATTGAATTTCCAAGATACACCACTCCTTGTAAATATTAAAACTTACTCCAAAAAAAACCAGTATCAATAATATTATACCATACGCAAAAACAAAATTCAGACTTTATTAAAAATTTTTCTTTATTTTCTTTTCTTCTATATATCTTAATATCCAGTAAGGGTTAATCCAAAATTCATCAGAAATATCTTCTATTGGTAACGATATGCCTAAGTGAAGATGCACTTCAAATTTACCGCACGTACCTTCTTCACCATAACCACTATTGCCCATATATCCAATGATATCTCCTGCTTTTACTTTACATCCTTTGGTTATGCCCTTTTCATATTTATCTAAATGCGCATAATAAAAATATCCTCCATGTGAGGCTCTAATTCCTAATCGCCACCCCCCTAGTTCTAGCCAACCGATTTTCTCTACATAACCATCAGTCATACTAATAATTGGAAAATATCCTCGTTCATTTTTACTATCAATTATATCTGTACCATAATGCTTTCTTTCACCACCATATGATCTATCTGCTTTCCAAGAATTACAATACCAATAGCTTCTAGTCTCATCACTTTTATTTTCTGGTATAGGGAAATATTTTATATCAGATAAAATCATACTATATAATTTCTCGGTAGCTTTTATATCATTAACTTCATTATAATATTTTTCATCATAATCATACGTAACGCTATCTACTTCATAATTATTATATTTCATATATGAAGAAAAAAATTTAAGAAAATCAATTTTATTAGTTTCACAATAAGCTTTAATTTCTCTAATAGATTCATCAGTTATATTGAATTCTGCTATCTTATCTGCTTCATCTATAGATTCAATCTTTATACGTTTTAATTCCTTTGCCTCTCTACTATACAATCTTTCTAATAACATTGAATTAAAAAAAGCGATGATAAAAATAAAAATCAGAAGTTTATATATGGTATTTTTCATATCTAATTATTAATCCTAGTTTTTTTATAATATATGATTCTAGAATGTTAAAATATAACTGATTTAGAAATGTGAGTAATAATTTAACTAATATTGATTCAACTTATAAAATCAAAGATAAAGATATTGGGAACTTATTGAAATGGGGTGTATAGATATTTAAGTTCAATATATATATCAATAAATAAGCTGTTTTATAATAATTTTATACTTATTATAAAACAGCCTCTATATGCAAATAGCTCATTCACTATTGTCTTTTATCTTCAATAAGATCTATCCCATCAGCTGCACTTGTTGCCAAACTGTCGCATCTTTCGTTTTGTGGGTGTGAAGCATGTCCTTTTACCCAATTAAAAGTAACATCATGGTTATTTTTAGCAATTATTATTTTTTTCCATAGGTCTACATTTTTGACATCTTCTTTCTTTTTTCCTCTTTTCCAATTATTCTTGATCCAATTATTCAACCAACCTTCATTAAATGCTTTTACAATATATTGTGAATCTGAGTATATTTTGATTTTACATGGTTTTTTTAATGCTTCTAATCCTTTAAGAACACCCATGAGTTCCATTCTATTATTGGTTGTGTTTTTATAACCACCTGACAATTCTTTCGTATGTTTGTTTCCACTTGAATCGAAATATTCAAGCACAGCGCCATACCCTCCAGGTCCATCTGGATTCCCTCTGCATGCACCATCAGTATAAATATTAACTTCTTGCATAATTATCCTCCAAACAGTAGCTTAATCTATATACTACTACCTATTCTTAATAAATTTATTTTAACATAATTTACTTATAGTGTATATGAATTAAAATAATCTTATTACAAAACCCTCTATTAATAAGAGGGTTTTAGGCCATTATATCTTTAATGGTTTAATTTGGTGAATTCTAATTGTCAAATTTATTATTCTTTAAAGCAATTCTCAAACATACTCCAAAACCACCCCATAAGAACAATAAGCTGAATGCGCAAAAAATAATTGAATCAATACCCATTACTTTTCACTCCTTTTCTTTAAAGATGATTCAAAACTTTTAGAACCTTTAAATGATGAAACTATTAAGCCAACTACTACAGTCATTATGATAACTCCAACTCCATATGTCATAAGAGCAACAAAAGAATAATCTCCATATGGTTTTTTAACATCTTCAATAATCTTTAATACTGTCATAATACCTAGAACAAGTGGTGTAATTATCTTAATACTAACTATCCACCAGTTACCAACTGTAAAATCTGATATTGGATTTACATATTCTTTAATACTCTTTAGGTTAAAGAACCAGCCAATTAATATAGTTTCTATGAGACCTGCTACAGCTACACCATAATTGTTCAAGAAATAGTCTGCTATATCAAGAACATATAATCCTGCACCTGTTGCGAAAACAGTTGATATTATGAAACCAAAACCACAAATTATTGCTAATGATTTAATTCTTTTTATATTAAACTTATCTGAAACAGCAGATATTGTCGTCTCGATAATTGATATACTTGATGATACACCTGCAAAGAATAAGGAAACGAAGAATAATACACCAAATATTTGATTAAAATTAGGCAAACCGTTTATAGCCGCTGGGAAAACAACAAATGCAAGTCCAACTCCACCATCTGCAACATCTGCAACTGATTGACCATTATTAAATGCCATGTTTCCAAGAATACTGAATACAGCTATTCCTGATAAGAGGCTGAAAGAACAGTTTCCGAATGCTGTAATGAATGCATTGTTAACAATATCTGATTTCTTAGGTAAGTAACTAGAATATGCTAACATTATACCAAAACATATACTTAATGAATAAAATATCTGTCCGTAAGCAGCTACCCATACACGACCATCCAATATTTTACTGAAATCAGGCTTGAAAAAGTAATTAAGCCCATCAAATGCACCAGGTAGTGTAAGTCCTCTAATAGTAATGATAACAATGGAAATAAATAAGATTGGCATAAATACTTTATTAGCTTTTTCTATACCTTTTTTAACTCCAAGTGCCAATACAACAAAATTAACACCCCATATAGCTAATAGTGGAATTAATAAGTCAAGATGTAATCCTCCTAAATCAAATGGCGACTCAGATAAATGCAGGAAACTATAAAAGAATGATTTAGTATCTGCACCCCATGATAAATTAAATGAAAATAATACATATCTAAATGTCCATGCAATAATTGCCATATAATATACTGCAATGGCAAATGCAATCATAGTCTGCCACCAACCTAATTTCTGCCATTTTGCATTTAATCTACCAAATACACCTGGAGCAGATGTTCTCATCTTATGTCCTAAACCGAATTCTAAAATTAGAAGTGGTATACCTGCTGTAATTAATGCTATGAAATAAGGTATAAGAAATGCTCCTCCTCCATTTTCTGCAACTGTATAAGGAAATCTCCATATATTTCCCAATCCTATTGCTGAACCTATGGCAGCTAATATAAATCCTACCCTAGATCCCCATTCCTCTCTTTTTGCCATTTTATAATCTCCCTTTCTGTATATATCTAGTATCTCTATATTATTCTATATATATTATTATTCTAATATTATCACTTTTCAATTCAGGCTAATGTTTCTCTAATTAGAACAAACTTAACTGATTGGATTGTGGCATACCATCCAATATATGATTTTGTTTCATTATTTCAATTACAGTCTTACTTATCTTGGTTCTTTGTCTAAGTTCATCAATAGATAGAAAAATACCATCTTTTCTTGCAGTAACAATATTATCAGCCGCTTTTTCTCCAAGTCCTTGTATAGCACTAAGTGATGGCATAATACCTTTATCAAGCACTTGGAACAATTTTGATTTAACTTTGTACAAATCAATTGGTACAAAATCAATCTTTCTCGCATACATCTCTTGTACGATTTTCATATCTTTTAATGTATCTTTTTCTTTTTTGGATAAATCATTGAATCTACTTTTATAATCTTTTATATAAGTATCTATTTTATCTTTTCCATGACACATTAATTCATAATCGAAATCTGATGCCCTGATACTGAAATATGTCGCATAATAAGCTTTTGGATGATATACTTTAAAATAAGCTATTCTATATGCCATCATAACGTAAGCAACAGCATGTGCTTTTGGAAACATGTATTTAATTTGTTTACATGACCAAATATACCAATCCGGTACACTATTAGACGTCATAATTTCTTCCCATTCAGGCTTTAACCCTTTTCCTTTTCTTACACTTTCCATTATAGTAAAAGATAATTCCTTATCTAATCCCATATTGATAAGATATACCATAATATCGTCACGAGATGATATTACATCAGCAATTGTAGCTTTACCATCTCTAATCAATTCTTGTGCATTATTTAACCAAACATCGGTTCCGTGAGATAAAACTGATATTTTACATAGCTCCGAAAAAGTTGTAGGCTTCGTATCAAGCAACATTTGTATAACAAAATCAGTTCCAAACTCTGGTATTCCCAGCGAACCAAGTGGACAACCGTCTATATCTTCTGGTTTAATCCCTAATTCTTTTGTACTTGTAAATAATGAAGCAACTTTTGGTTCATCAAATCTTATTTCTTGAGCATCTAGTCCAGTAATATCTTCAAGCATTCTAATCATTGTCGGGTCATCATGCCCTAGAATATCTAACTTTAATAAGTTATGGTCAATTGAATGATAATCAAAATGAGTTGTGATAGTTTTAGTCTTCATATCATTAGCTGGTCTTTGGACCGGGGTGAATTTATATATTTCTTCACTAGTAGGAACAACAATAATTCCACCAGGATGCTGTCCTGTTGTACGTCTCGCACCTGTACAACCTGTTACAAGTCTGTTGACTTCGGCATTTCTAACAGTAATACCTTTTTCATCAAAATACTTCATAACAAACCCGTAAGCAGTTTTTTCAGCCAATGTTCCAATTGTTCCAGCTCTAAAAACATGTCCTTTACCAAAAATGACTTCAGTATAATCATGTGCTTTACTTTGATATTCTCCTGAAAAGTTAAGATCAATATCAGGTTCTTTATTACCTTTGAATCCCAAAAAGGTTTCAAAGGGTATATCATGCCCTTCTTTTATTAGATCGGCTCCACATTTTGGGCATTTTTTATCTGGTAAATCACAGCCAGAATTACCTGCATTTTTTTTAACTATCTCTGAATCAAAATCGCTATACTTACAATCAGGACAAATATAATGAGGTGATAGAGGATTTACCTCTGTAATACCAGACATAGTGGCTGCAAAAGATGAACCAACTGAACCTCTAGAACCAACTAAATATCCATCCTCATTAGATTTCCATACTAATTTTTGTGCAATAATATACATAACCGCAAAGCCATTAGATATTATTGAATTCAATTCACGTTCCAAACGTTCTTCAACAATATCTGGTAATGGATCACCATATATTGATTTAGCCTTACTTTCACAAATATTTCTAAGATCCTCTTCAGAACCATCTATAACCGGAGGATATTTATCTGGAGGTACAGGATCAATTTTCTCAATCATATCTGATATTTTCCTAGTGTTTTCAATAACAACTTCTCTAGCTTTTTCTTCACCTAGATAAGAAAATTCTTTTAACATTTCCTCAGTAGTCCTAAAATATAGTGGTGGTTGTTCATCCGCATCTTTAAACCCTTGACCAGCCATAATAATACGTCTGTAAACTTCATCACCAGGATCAAGAAAATGAACATCACATGTAGCAACTACTAATTTATTATGTTCCTTTCCAAGCTGAATAATTTTCTTATTAATTTCTATAAGCTCCTCTTTACCACCTACTCTTCCATTCCTGATCATGAATTCATTATTCATTAATGGTTGAATCTCCAGATAATCATAAAAATTAATAAGTCTATTAATCTCTTCTTTTGGTTTGTCATCAAGAACAGCCTTATATAGCTCCCCTGCTTCACACGCAGAACCAATTATTAATCCTTCTTTGAATTCCAAATAAACACTCTTAGGTATTCTTGGTTTCCTGAAAAAATAATCTATATGGGATTTAGAAATCAACTCATAAAGATTTCTAAGTCCTACAAGATTTTTAGCTAGTATAATGGCATGATAATACTTTAATTTTTTAACATTTTTAGTTGCTTCATGAGAATATCTTTCTAATTCTTCTAAGTCATATACATTTTTATTCTTTAGCATATTGATGAATTCTATAAAAATCATTGCTGTTGCCATTGCATCATCAACTGCCCTATGATGATTTTCTAGTTTTACCCCTATTTTTTTTGTAATTGTATTAAGCTTATAATTATTAAGATCAGGAAGAAGCACTCTTCCTAATTCTAATGTGTCAAGAACTGTATTATCAACATTAATCTTTAGTTCTTTACAGAAATGCCTAATAAAATTAATATCAAAATCAGCATTGTGCGCTACTAAAACTGTATCACCAATAAATTCTATAAACTTAGGTAGAATTTCTTGATATTTAGGTGCTTGGGCTACTAAATCATCAGTTATACCTGTTAGTTTGACTACTTCATCTGGAATAATCCTCTCTGGATTAACAAATGAACTGAACTCATCAATAATCTCCCCATTTTTTACTTTTACTGCACCGATTTCAGTAATTCTGTCTTTCCCAGGATAAAACCCAGTAGTTTCAAGGTCAAATACTACATATTCATCATCTAAATTTTGTTTACGAGATTTCTGTACAATTGACTTAAGGTCATCAACCAGATAGGCTTCCACACCATATATAATCTTAATATCACTACCACTAGCAGTATGGAAAGCTTCTGGAAAAGCTTGGACTACTCCATGATCCGTTATTGCAATAGCATCATGGCCCCATGCAATAGCTTGTTTAACTAAAGCTGATGCACTTACCACACTATCCATATTACTCATTTGAGTATGAGCATGGAGTTCCACCCTTTTGTCTTTACTTAAGTCGAGACGTTTGATCCTAAAATCATTAATTTCCATGATTGCTCTTGCCATAACGGTCATTTCTTTTGAAAATGTATCAAACTGTAGATTGCCTTTAACTCTTACCGTTTTTCCTTTAACTAATCTATCTTTTACTTGCTCTTCGAATTGTTCTTTTTTAATAAAACATTTTGCAGTTACTGAATCTTTATCATTAGTTAAATCAAATGCTACTATGTACTTATCATTCTTGATTTCTCTACTCTCAACACTAATTATAATACCATCAAAAATCAAATCATCAATTTCATTATTAATTTCTTCTATGGGAGTAATTTCTCCACTAAATTTTCTACCGTATATCATTTTACTATCATCAACATTTTTTGATGATTGCTGTTTTTTATCTTTTGTAGTATTTTTGTTAGAAGTAGAAGGAATATTGTTTAAGATTTTAGTAACAAACTCCTTTTCTTTTTCATCTCTTTTTTTAACAAATTTTTTATTATTTTCAATTGCCTTTTCGTTAACTTTAAAAGAGACAGTAGTATTGAGATTAAATCTACTATTAATCATATCTTCTATTTTTTTATCAACATTTTTATCTTTTAGAAAATTTTCAATATCATTGTTTAGTACGATAATGATATTACCATCTTGGGCTTTTATATCAGCCTTTCTTAGAATACCAAAACAAATGGGACTATACAGTTTTATTTCATATAAAATACTATCTTGGTATAGTAATAATAGCTTATCCAAATCATATTTCACATTATATTCACATATAATTTTAACTGTTAAATCAGAGTTAGCACATAAATTGTTTTCTATTTGTTTTTCTACTTGGTGTATAAATTTTATATGAACGATATTGTTAAAAATTACGTATACTTGTAATTCTTTAATTTTTGTATTAATTACAACACGTTTAACCAAAGCATTATCAAAATATACAGCTATATTATCATTGAGATTCATATCATCGAAAACATCTGCAAAACATTTGTCCATATAAAATCAACTCCTTAAGTATTACTCAGTATACTTCTTTATTTCTATAGCAAGTTCATCAATTAATCTATCTTCTGGAACTTTTTTAATGATCTCACCTTTTCTAAAGATAAGGCCAACTCCCTTACCACCAGCTATACCAAGGTCAGCCTCTTTAGCTTCGCCTGGACCATTAACTACACAACCCATAACAGCAATTTTCATTTTTTTGTTAAGGTTACCAAATCTTTTTTCAACCATATTAGCTAATTTAATCAGATCTATCTCAGTTCTTCCACAAGTCGGACACGAAACAATTTCAATATGATTTCTTTCACGTAAGTTAAGTGTTTCCAAAACTTTCTTAGCTACTCTGACCTCTTCTGTAGTATCACCTGTTAATGAAACTCTTATAGTATCTCCTATTCCACTAGCTAAAATGACACTTAATCCAACTGTGGATTTAATTGTTCCTGACCATACTGTTCCAGCCTCTGTTATACCTACATGCAAAGGATACCTTACTACTTTTGCTATAAGTTCATGTGCCTTAATAGCCATTGGTACATCTGAAGACTTTAAAGATATAACAATATTGTCATATCCCATTTCTTCAATTACCTTAACATTATTAACAGTACTTTCAACTAATCCTTCAGCTGTTACATGACCATATTTATCAAGAATTTTTCTTTCTACAGACCCACCATTAATTCCAATCCTAATGGGAATGTTATCAATTTTAGCTCTTTCGACTACTTTTCTAACTCTATCTAAATTCCCTATGTTAGATGGATTGATTCTTATTTTATCGGCACCATGGTCCATTGACATTAATGCTAATTTATAATCAAAATGAATATCTGTCACAATAGGAATATGTATTCTTTTTTTTATTTCACTAACTGCTTTGGCTGCTTCTATATCAGGTACAGCAACCCTTATTATATCACAACCTTCTTCTTCTAAGGTAAGAATTTGTTTAACAGTTGCTTCTATATCATGAGTCTTTGTATTTGTCATCGATTGAATAAGTATAGGATTACCGCCACCAATGACCTTATTCCCTATTTTAATTACTTTTGTATCATCTCTATACATTTACCATTACTCCTTCCTGTATAAAGGCATAAAATACAAGGGGCTGTCTTATAATACATAATACATCAATATTAGTAAGATAGACCCTTGGATTAGTTGCATATATTATATTATTTTATTTAAAATACATTACTAAAATCATTAAACAACATAAATACCATCAGTACCATTAATAATACAAATCCAATAAAGTTAACATATGCTTCTTTTTCTCTATTAATAGGTTTTTTCCTAATCGCTTCTATAATTAAGAATACAAGTCTACCACCATCAAGAGCAGGTAATGGTAATAGATTCATTATACCAAGGTTAGCACTTAGTAGAACAATATAAGATGATATAGTCATAAATACTTGTTTTATACCATATTTAACACTTTCGGTATAACCTTCACTTATCATAGAAATAATTCTTACAGGTCCACCAATATCTTGTCTAGTAAATTTCCCACTTAAAAGCATGCCTAAACTTAAAAATACTGTTTTAATCCAGAAAAGAACTTTAATAAAACCGTATTTTATTATTTCAAAGAAATTACCTTGATTCATTTTGGCAGGTGAGATACCAATTACATATCTGCCATCTTGTTCTAAAGGCGTTATGTTAGTTGTATATGTTTTTTCATCTCTTTTATAAGTTATATCAATGGCTTCACCTTTTTTGAGATTAATATACAGACTAATTTCATCATATGCTACTAAATTATGATTATCTATTTTCAATATTTTATCACCTGATTCTAATCCTGCATTAAATGCTGGTGAACCATCAGTAACCTTATCAACAGTAGTAGTATAATCGCCCATATTACCAACTATTATACACGCAAATATAAAAGCTAATAAAATGTTAAAAGCTGCACCAGCTACGACTACGACAATTCTTGCTCCAACTGATTTGTTAGAAAAAGCCCTGGGGTCGTCTTCAACCGATTCATCTTCACCAAGCATTTTACAATAACCACCAAATGGTAGTAACCTAATAGAGTATAGCGTATCTCCTCTTTTAATACCAGCAAGTTTTGGTCCCATACCTATAGCGAATTCTTCAACAAGTATACCATTTTTTCTAGCTGCAAGAAAATGACCTAACTCATGTACAAGAACAAGCAACCCAAATATCAAGATTGCAACAACAATATTCATATAACCATTCATTCCTTTCCATTATTAACTCTCTATCCCCATTTATTTTCAATAATCTCATAAGTTTCTGCTTCTGCTTCGATAATATTATCTAGTGATGGATTTTTTATGTTACAATGTTTATCCATAGCATATTCAATCATTTCAGGAATTTCAAGAAATCTTATTTTATTTTTTAAAAATTTATCAACTGCTAATTCATTGGCTGCATTTAACACTGATAGTATAGAACCTCCTTCTTCAAGTGCTCTATATGCCAAACCTAGAGATTTGAATGTTTCAATATCAGGTTTTTCAAATGTTAAATTTGCCACTTTAAATAAATCAAGTTTTTTAATATTATTCTCTACCCGCCTAGGATAATTAAGAGCGTATTGTATTGGAATCCTCATATCTGGAACACCTAACTGTGCAATTATAGAACCATCGTTATATTCTACCATTGAATGAATTATGCTTTGTGGATGCACAACAACTTGTATCTGATCAGGTGCTACATTAAAAAGCCATTTAGCTTCTATTACTTCTAGACCTTTGTTCATAAGCGTAGCTGAATCTATTGTAATTTTGGGACCCATAGACCAATTAGGGTGATTAAGTGCCTCTTCTTTGGTTATATTATTCAATTGCTCTATTTTTTTAGTTCTGAATGGTCCCCCAGAAGCTGTTAATAAAATTTTACTAATTTCTTTCTTATTTTCTCCCTTTAAGCATTGAAATATAGCAGAATGTTCACTATCTACAGGGAATATATTCACGCCATATTCTTTTACTAAATCCATAATTATTTGACCAGCAGTAACTAATGTCTCTTTATTAGCTAAAGCTATATCTTTGGATGCTTTTATAGCTTCAACTGTAGGTCTAATACCTATCATACCTACTACAGCTGTAACAACTATATCAACATTTTCTAAAGTAGCAACTCTAATTAGTCCATCCATTCCACTTAGCACTTCTACTTTACTACCAACTCTTTTTTTGAGAATGGATGCTTTGTTTTCATCCATTACAGCTACAACTTTTGGTTTAACAATTTCAATTTGTTTCTCTAATAAATCTATATTGGTATTTGCAGTTAGACCTAATATTTGTATGTCTCTTTGCCTACAAACAATATCTATTGTTTGTTTACCAATTGAGCCAGTAGACCCTAGAATAGATATCTTCTTCAATTTATTCTCCTCTTTCAAATGACTAATATATTTGCTTTATATATTAAATATATTTTTTAGTATAATTATTTATTTCTTTTAATCTAAATTTATATTATAAAAAGTATTTTTCTCTACTACAAAATAAAAAACTTCATAATATAATATACAAATGGAGCTGTAAAAATAATACTATCTAATCTATCTAATATACCTCCATGACCTGGCATAATAGTACCAAAATCTTTAATGTTATTCTGCCTTTTCATTGCTGAAGCAGCTAAATCTCCTATTTGAGATAATATAGAACCAATTCCTCCAATAAATATGAAAGGTATTAGTATCATAGGATCTGCCAATTCACCAATATTAAGTAATATGATACCATAAATAACTGAAAGTACAATAGCTCCAACAATTCCTCCTATGGAACCTTCAATACTCTTTTTGGGACTTAATTTTTCTGCTAATCTATGTTTACCAAAATTGACTCCAACAAAATAAGCCATAGTATCACTACCAAATGCAACAATGAATATTAACCATATCAACCATGTACCATAAGTTTCATTGCTTCTTACTAATAGTATATATGATAAGAGATAGACTACATAGAAAAACCCAATAAAAATAGTCATAATATCTTTAAGATTAAATTTTGGATAAACAAATACATAACTTATTAATAATATTAAAAAGAATATACCATAAAATTCCCCAAAATATGCACTTTTATCAAATATCAATAATAAATAATATACTAGGGATGCTATATATCCAACTAATTTTAGTTCTAAACGTTCAACCTTATAAGCTCTATAAAACTCATAAAGTCCTAACAATGATACTAAAAATAATACAAGTATTAGTATCTTACCTCCAAGTATTAAAGGAACTAACAATATAGGTAACGCTATAATAGATGATATTATTCTCGTTTTCATTTTACCTATTCCCTTCTTTCCTATTTTTCTTTGACTTTGCCATATCTTCGTTCAATATTACTATAATATTCTATAGCATCTTTCAAATCATCAATAGTAAAATCTGGCCAATGTTTTTGAACAAAGTAAAACTCTGTATACGCTAATTGCCAAAGCAAGAAGTTACTTATTCTCATTTCACCACTTGTTCTTATTAATAAATCCGGGTCAGGTATATCTTTTGTGTCAAGATACCTCTCTATTGTTTTCTGATTAATGGTATTTATATTAATGTTATTATTTTCAAAGTCAGTAACTATCTTTTTTGTCATTCTTACAATTTCATCTCGTCCTCCATAATTTAGTGCAATCTGTAATTGTAATCCTGTGTTGTCTTTCGAGCCCTCTTCCAATCTATCAATACTAGCGTTAATATCCTTATCCAACCCTTTTTTATCCCCTATTACTCTCACTTTTATATTATCCCTACTAGCATTTTTCAAACTACTTTTTAAGTATTGTCTTAATAAATTCATCAAGTTATCTATTTCTTCTTTTGGTCTTGACCAATTCTCAGTCGAAAAAGCATATACTGTTATATAGTCTATACCTATGTCATAAGCCTGCTTACAAATAGTTTCTAATGTTTTAGAACCTTGTCTATGACCGTATTGTCTTTTTTTACCCCTTGCCATTGCCCATCTACCATTACCATCCATTATTATTGCGACATGTCTTGGAACATTATAGTTACTATCAACTACCATAAACAACAATTCCTCTCATTTAAAAGCATCTTCATATCTTAAAATATATTAAAAACAACCCCTCATATAGAGGGGTAAACCAAAACAGTTTTAGACTGTTAATATTTCTTTAGTCTTGTTTTCTACATGTACATCTATATCTTTAATATATTTATCTGTTAATTTCTGCATACTTGTTTCATAATCTTTCAAATCATCTTCAGTTATTTCATGAGTTTTTAATGCTTTCTTGAATCTATCTAAACCATCTCTTCTAATATTTCTAACAGCTACTTTAGCATCTTCACCTTTTTTCTTAATTTCTTTAGTCAAAGATTTTCTTCTATCTTCTGTAAGCTCTGGAAATACTAGTCTAATGAGTTTACCATCATTATTAGGTGTAATCCCTACATCAGATGCAAGAATTGCTTTTTCTATTTCCTTCATCATACTTGTATCCCATGGTTGTATTTGTATCATTCTAGGTTCTGGAATAGAAACATTTCCAACTTGTTGTAAAGGTGTTGCTTGTCCATAGTATTCTACAGTAATCTTATCTAATACATGTGGATTAGCTCTACCTGCTCTAACTGCATTATAATCATTTTCTAATGCATTAATTGTCTTTTTCATTTTCTCTTCATATTTTTTAATCTCTTCTAACATTTTATCTCCTCCTATTATTTTCATTAGTTATACTATAATAAATAGCAGGATATTAACTATTTATTATATAGCTTATACTGTAATAAATGTACCTTTAATGTTATCATCCATAGCATTTTTAATGCTGTCTTGTTCATTCAAAGAAAATACTAGCATTGGAACCTTTTGTTCCATACACATAATTGCTGCTGTCAAGTCAATTACATTTAAACTTTTCGATACTACATCCTTATAAGTTAATTTATCATATTTCTTAGCATTCTTGTTTTGATTTGGGTCGCAATCATAGACACCGTCAATATTTTTGGCAAGTAATATAACATCACATTCAGTTTCAATAGCTCGTAACGCTGCTGCTGTATCTGTAGAAAAATATGGATGTCCTGTGCCTCCTGCAAATAGTACAACTTCATTATTTGCTAAACGTTCTAGTGCCTTGTCTTTAGAAAATTCTTCTGTCACTGTTCCAACTCTAAAAGGTGTTTGCACAACGCTTTTCATGCCTAGAGTTCTTAATATTTCTGCCATATACAATGAATTCATAACTGTAGCCATCATTCCGATTTGATCTGATTTAGTCCTATCCATATTCTGGCTGCTTCTTCCTCTCCAGAAGTTACCTCCACCAATAACTATAGCTACTTGATTATCATCATTTACTATATCTTTAATTTGATTAGCAACCATTAATACAGTTTGTTCATCAAATCCTATGCCTTTTCCACCCGAAAGAGCTTCTCCGCTTAATTTTAGTAATACTCTGTTATACTTTGACATATAAAACACCTCTATCTATTAATTTATCACAAACTAGTAATTTTTACTAGTATAAAATATTCATTTCTTTAAAAAAAGGAAACACTAAGTGTTTCCTTTTATTTAACTTACATATGAAAATTCATATTATTGCATTTGTTTAGCAACTTCTTCTGCAAAGTTTTCTTCTCTTTTTTCTAAACCTTCACCAGTTTCGAAACGTACATATCTCTTAATTGATAATTCTACACCTGTTTCTTTCGCAACTGATGCAATATATTTAGAAACATTTACATCACCATCTTTTACATATGCTTGATCTAATAAACAAATTTCTTTCATCATTTTATTAACACGACCAATGATCATTTTTTCAATAATACCATCTGGTTTGTCAGGATTTTCATTCTTAGCTTGTTGCTTTAAGATTTCTTTTTCTTTTTCGACATATTCAGCATCCACTTGATCTCTAGAAATATATTTTGGAGATACCGCAGCAATTTGCATCGCAATATTCTTAGCACATTCTAATGTAGCTTCATTAGCTTCTCCAGTCATTTCTACAATAACACCAATTTTTCCTCCGCCATGGATATAAGATGTAATAAAGCTTCCATCAGCCATGAATTTTTCAAATCTTCTAATATTCATGTTTTCGCCGATTACTGCTATTTGCTCTGTTAAAACTTCTTTAACAGATTTACTTTCATCATTAATCCAAGCATCATTTAAAAATCCTTCAATATCTTGTGCTTCTGTTTTAGAAGCTCCTATTGCAACATCTGCAACATATTTTTTGAAAGTATCATTTTTAGCAACGAAATCTGTTTCACTGTTAACCTCTACGATTGAAGCAACTTTATTATCGTCTGATACATATGCTGCAACTAAACCTTCAGCTGCAATTCTACCAGCTTTTTTAGCTGCTTTTGATAATCCTTTTTCTCTTAAAAATTCAATAGCTTGTTCCATATCTTCATTATTTTCTATAAGTGCTTTTTTACAATCCATCATACCAGCACCAGTTCTTTCTCTTAACTCTTTTACCATACTAGCAGTTACTGCCATAATTTACACCCTCCATATTCATTTATTATATTCGTACTTTATCACATTTATTAATATTGTATATATTATAATTTCAGCAATGCATTGTTTTTACTATTATAAATTATTAACATAATAAACATACCCAATACATATTTTGAAATATACAATAAATGCTTCAACCATAGTAGCTGGTTGAAGCATTTTATTAATTACTATTTTGCTTTTGCTTCTGCTTCTCCTGCAGCTTTTTCTATATTATCTTGTGCTCCTTGGTTAGCTTCAATTACAGCATCTGCCATCTTAGAAACAATTAATTTAACCGCTCTAATAGCATCATCATTACCAGGGATTACATAATCAACTTCTTCTGGGTCACAATTTGTATCTACAATTGATACAATAGGGATACCTAAAATGTGAGCTTCTTGAATTGCAATTTTTTCTTTTCTAGGATCGACTATAAACATAATGTCTGGAATACCTTTCATTTCCTTGATACCGCCAAGGTTCTTTTCAAGTTTTTCCATCTCATGCTTTAACTTAATTACTTCTTTTTTTGGTAATAAATCAAATGTACCATCTTCTTGCATTCTTTCTAATTTCTTAAGTCTTCCAATTCTAGCTTGAATAGTCTTGAAGTTAGTTAACATTCCACCTAACCATCTTTGGTTAACATAGAACATTCCACAACGTTCTGATTCTATCTTAATTGCATCTTGCGCTTGCTTTTTAGTACCAACAAACAATACATTTCCACCATCTGCTACTGCATCTTTAATAGCATTATATGCATCGTCTACTTTACCTACAGTTTTTTGTAAATCAATGATGTAAATTCCATTTCTCTCAGTATAAATATACTCAGCCATTTTAGGATTCCATCTTCTAGTTTGATGTCCAAAATGAACACCCGCTTCTAACAATTGTTTCATCGAAATAACGCTCATGTTGTACCTCCGTGTTTTTGGTTTTTTTCTTCCGCATTCTTCATCTTTTTAGAATACCCATCAGGCACCTTTCTAAAAATCTAAATGCGTGTTTTTTCACGAGTGCTAGTATATCACAATACACAAAATTAATCAAGTTAATTTGTAAAAATTTTCATAACTTCTTCATATGTACTGTTCAATTTAAATTCATATGTACCTATCTTTATTCTATGGGCAAATTTATTTTTCATTAAATAGTTATCAAATTCTTGGGCATTATCTACAATCTTATTATCAAACAATATCTTAGCTACTTCTTCTGAACCCATCCCATAATTTATGTCTATCTTAACAGTATCACTTTCTTGTGACGCTTGCTCATTCTCAGTTAATCTTTCTATTCCTTCAATCCTAACCTCTTCATCGCCGTCTTTTTCTATAGTCTCTTCAAATACCATACCTAATTTAGTTGCTCTATCAATTATTTCATCATCTGTTAATTTCTCTTTTTTAGTATTCATCTGATTTTTATCTATCATACCTAGTTCTTCGGCCCTTAATATTATTTCGTCGTCACTTATAACTTCTATTGATTTTTTAGTGATGTTCAATCCTATAAAATAGAAAATTGAAGCAGTTATTATTAAAGTAATACCTACACCTCTAAAAAAATATTTATGTTTATTCATTTATGCACCTCAAGCTAATTTAGTTTTCTTTTGTTACACCCAACTCTAATATCAATTTTACTTCTCCCTTGCCCAATCCCTTAACTTTTGCTATATCTGTAATGGAATATCCTTCTCTATGAAGATTATGTATTTCGTCATTATTATCCTTTATATTGTTACTTATATTATTTGATATATTATTAGAATCTAATTTTTTAACTGAATTAGTAATAACTTGTTGGGGCTTTTCATCTTTTTTTATATTTTTAAGATTTGACAATTTTTTAATATTTTTTTCTTTCTCACTTATTAGTTGATATAGAAAAAGTAATTCTTTATGCTTATCATTAAGTTCTTGTTTGATAAAACTAGAATAATCATTTAATTCCAGAATTTTATTGCTTATTTCCTCCATTACCTGCTCTTTATCAAAAGTTATATTTTCTTTATGGTCAACATTGGATATGAAATCTTCAAGTTTTTTGTCTTCATTTTGATTATTTTTGTTTCCATCTGATTTATCTTTAAATATAAAACTTAATATTATAAATATAATCCCTATGATTATAGAAATTATAACAAGTATATTTATGTTATCCATGTAAGTTACCTCTTATTATTATTTTATATTAATATTATATTAAATAATCATATTCTGATATCTATTTTTGTTCTTCCACTATAACTCTGTTTTCCTTTATTACTATCTTCTTTTTTATTATCTTTTTTATTTTTATTGTTTTGGTATTTGTTATTGCCTTTTTTCTTGGCATCTGATCTAGAGTATGCTTTCTCATTTTCACCAGATTTCACCACATTTTTAGTTTCATTCTCAACCTTACTATTGATGGATTGAGATATATTATGTTGATTTATATTTGCCTTTTGCTGGTCAAGATGTTTAATACTTGCAATCTCTTGAGTTTTAGGTAACATCACTTGCATATCTAGTGGTCTTATAGACATAGAATTACCTCCTCTTATATTTTCATTATTAGTTATAACTTGCAACTTTTATATCGGCACCATCTTGATACATAACGCAATATTTAATATCTTTTCTTACATAATATTTTACATTGCCAATAGATACTCTTACTCCTGGATATATATTTCCTATAACTCTAACTTTACCAATATTTTTATTATCAATATTATCCACCATTTCATCATATCGTTTTTGACTACTTGTTAATTTATTACTTACAAATATTTTACTACGTGTTGCTGTTATAAGCATCTCTTTTTTTTCTTCATCAAGATTTCCATTAATCCTTTTTTTCTTATTTAACAAAGTTATTATCTGAGTTAACTTAATTTCTTCCTTTGTTAATTGTTTAATATCTTTTTGTATTTCATTGAATTCATCTATATATGTTGGATCAACACCTACGTCAATTGTAGTCACTGTACCCATATGAGATCCTATTACTTTTGCACTGACTTCAACACCAGACCTCAAAGTTCCACCAGATATCAATCCTTTTTTACCATCCACTAATATATTTCCTTTACTAGAAACATCACTATGTAAAATAGCATCTGAATGTATACATCCACCTGCTGTTACTTTACTATTTTCAATATACTTAGCCATAACATTACCTTTTGCTTCAATGACTCCTCTGTCCATGCCTTGTATTCCTCTGTGGAGAATAATATTTCCATCCGCAACAATATGTGCTCCTTCAACAACTCCACTAACTTCCACGTCACCTTTAGCTTTAACATTATAACCAGTTAGCACATTACCACGCACAAGAATAGTTCCTAAAAATTCAATATCTCCAGTTGAATTATCAA
Organism: Vallitalea sediminicola; assembly: GCF_054408565.1. Classification (NCBI taxonomy): domain Bacteria; kingdom Bacillati; phylum Bacillota; class Clostridia; order Lachnospirales; family Vallitaleaceae; genus Vallitalea; species Vallitalea sediminicola. Next base: position 40,695 of record NZ_BTPT01000087.1, on the reverse strand, counting down.
CATTACCAGGTATTTCTAGATAATCAAGAACTATTACTTTTCCATCATCTAGTTTTACTTGTCCGTCTTTTATTGCATACAATGTATTATCTCTGACTTTAGTGTTCTTACCGAAATATAACTTCTTAGCTTTTACCTTTGGTGGTGAGATTTCTTCTCCGAAAACATTTTTACCAACTATACCCTCTTCTTCTGCTATTAGTCTTGCTAATGTGTCACCACTTTTGACATTAGTTATAAGATTAAGCTTATGATAGTCTACAGTACCGTCATTATTCATATGAGGTTTTAATTTTTTTTCTGTATCAAACAGATATTCTATCCTACCGTCTTTTCCATTTATAGGTTTTAATCCTTTTGCTATTAAAATATCTTTGTTGTATTTTTTATTTTTTACAATATCTTCCATTTTACCATGATCTATACCAAATACAATATTCTTCTCTTGTAATTTTTGTGTTATCTCTTTACTGAATAAAATTTTTCCTTCTCCAACTGGTGGATAAAATCTAATATAAACACTTAATTTATCCATAGAAACATTTAAATCCATTGTTTCATTAATTGTCTCTATGATAGAATCTGATATTTTAAATTCTTTTATCTCTTCAAGAGTATTCAATTCTTTAATTAATAAATCTTTATTGAAGTCAATAATATTTTTGTTTTCCAAAGTTGTAACTATGTCGTCTAGTTCTATGTTGTTTCCATTATCCTTGCATGGAAACAACTTAATATATAACCCATCTTCTTTGTTTAATAAATTAAAATATCCATCATAAATATTGGTATCCATATTATCACTCCCCTAGAAACCTGCTAATAGTTCCATATTATTACCCAACTTTATTTTTAATTTTTTTAGTGCCTTAGTATGTATTTGAGAAATCCTTGATTCAGATACCCCTAAAATATGACTTATTTCTTTTAATGTTAGTTCCTCAAAATAGTATAAAACAATAACCCGTTTTTCATTTTCAAGTAAATTATCAATAACATCAGCTAATATTTCTTTAAGCTCATTTTTTTCAACAACTCTTTCAGGTTGCGTATATCTAGATTTGTTCATAGGCTCAATTCTAATTTCGCTTCCTTGCTCAATATATTCTTCAAGGGATGTTAATGTTAATAATTTAGTTTGGTTTAACCATTTTTTATATTCTTTTAAAGTTATATCAAGCTCACAAGCTATCTCCTCATCAGTAGCTAATCGTCCTAAAGTACTTTCTAATTGGGAGTTAGCATTGTCTATTAATTTTTGTTTTTTTCTAAGCGATCTTGGAATCCAGTCCATTCGTCTAATATTATCTAATATGGCACCTCTAATTCTTAGGGAGGCATAAGTTTCAAACTTAACTCCCTTTTCAAAATTAAATTTATCAATTGCATCAATTAGACCAAAAACACCATACCCAACAAGATCTTCGTATTCAACATTATTACCTAGATACATATTCAATCTGCCTGCTACAACTTTTACAAGTTGTGCATATTCTATAATCAATTTTTCTTTGATTTCGAATGATTTTTCTTTTGAATACTTTTGCCATAATATTACCCTACTCTTCTCATCCATTTTAGCCTCCGTTAAAGTTTTTAGTCTGTTTTACCATCTTCTACGGGTTTAATATCTTCTTCTATTTCTTCTTCATCATCTTTTTCTTTATCAAGTTTTGCTAATTTCTCACTCAGTTCACTGAGTTTTTTTTCCTTTTCTCTCTTTTTCACTTGAACATATAACCTATTGATTACTTTTTGTATGATAGAACCTAAGATAAAGAATATAGCTAAAACGATAATCATTGTTATAGTTAGTGTTTTAATATCATATCTATTTATTAAACCTAGTATGCAAACAATAATACCTGCAATAAGCATTATTATGATACGTAAATTTCTAACCATGTTACTTACCATCCTTATATAATTTTTATGTCTTTACCAATTGTTTTAATTAATAAATCTCCAGTTTCTGTATAAAATTCTATTGTTCTACCATAATTTTCACCTGTATCTTTTGAAAGGATTTTTATCCCTAACGTTTTTAGCATCTTGATTGATGCCTCTGCATTTCTCTCACCTATTCGCATTAAATCATTACTACTTTTAAATGCGAACATTTGTGCTCCTCCTGCCAACTTTGCTACAAGTCGATTTTTGCTAGCACCTAACTTAGTCATATCATCAATTAATTTTTTTATACCAGTATCTGCAAATTTTGCTAAATTGCTATTGTTTTTTATCTGAGTACTATCGGGTAACATGACATGTGCAAGTCCTCCAATCTTCTTGATTGGATCATATAGCACAATGCCTACACAGGAACCGAGTCCAAGTGTTGTCAAAATACCAGGGGATACACAGACATTAAGATCTGCCATCCCAACTTTTATTTTTTCATCCATATGTTATTCTGTTATCCCTAGAGAATTTAGTATTGTCCCATAAGATTTAACATCAGGAATTAATATAAAGTTACCAAAAACTTTATCCTCACCTTCGCCAAATTCTGTTTGTATTAATAATGCTTTGTCCCCAATTTTACCAAATTCAATAGCAGGTACACTCAGTATTGCTCCAGCCATGTCAATAGCCATATATGGTATAGATGATATGATTTTCAAATTAGTCAATGATGATAATGAATTTAAATATGCACCAGTTATAATATTTCCTATTTCTTTTAAAGCAGATAAATCTATTTCAGTAAAATCTTCAAAAGTATTTAGTTCTTTTCCCATAAGAATATTTACTAAATTATGTGCTGATATCTTCTCAAGTACAAACATCATCATTCCATTGATTTCACCTTCAACATTAAGAAGTATTCCAACAACTTGAGTTTCAGCACCACCTAATACCTCTGATAGTTCCTTAAATTCAGATATATTAACTTTAGGTACTCCCATATCAATTTTTTTGTTAATCATTTGAGATAGGGCAGTTGTAGCATTACCTGCCCCAATATTACCAATTTCTCTTAAAACATCCAGCTGTATATTATCTAAAGTATCAATATTAATATTATCCATTAAAATATCCAATCCCTTCACATAAGACATGAACCACTTATTTTTAGTCTATAATATCTAGTCAATTTAATTGCTAACTCTAATCATTAGTATTTATTAAGCCATCAATATTAAGTAGAGTTACTAATTCTTTCCCTATCTTACCAACACCTTTAACATAAATACTTTTTTCATCGTTTGAATCTTTAGCTATTTTTTCAATATCTTCTTCTGTCAGGTTAATGACTTCTTTAACTTCATCAACTATTAGTCCCATTGGATTTCCATCCAATTTAACAATAATAATCCTTGTGTTATTGGTATATTCATCAGGTTCAAGTCCAAACTTAAGTCTTAAACTCATTACTGGAATGATATCTCCTCTTAGATTAATAACACCTTTCACGTAATATGGTGCTTTGGGAACTCTAGTAACTTTTAACATTCTTTCAATATTATGAACAAATTGTATATTAACTCCATATTGTTCATGACCGATTTTTGCAACTATAAATTGTATTAATTCTTGATTTTTATTTTCTTCCATTATAGGTCCTCCTATTATACTAATGAATTGACATCTAAAATTAATGCAACCTCACCATCACCAAGTATAGTAGCTCCTGCAATCAATTTGATATTAGTTAAATATTTTCCAAGCGTCTTAATTACTATTTCTTGTTGTCCAATTAGAGAATCAACCACTATCCCTGCTTGTTTTTCTCCTTTATTGACAATAACTACTGTTAAAGAATCTTTTTCTGTATCTTCACTTGGAATATCTAATTTATCATGAAGCCTTATAATTGGTATTACATGACCTCTAAGATTAATGACCTCTTGGTTTTGGATATATTTAATGTCTGAAATCAATACATCCTCTATATTCTGAATAGTATTTAGAGGTATTGCATATTTTTCATCGCCAAGGTTAACCATTAGAGCTTGTATAATAGCAAGAGTAAGAGGAAGTCTAATAATAAACTTACTGCCCTTATTAATTTCTGTCTTAACTTCAATATCTCCACCAAGAGCCTCTATTTTAGTCTTAACTACGTCTAGACCTACACCCCTACCAGATACATCTGATATTTTCTCTGCAGTACTAAAGCTTGGTCTAAATAATAATTCTATAATCTCTTGGTCATTCATACTATCAGCTTGCTCAGCTGATAAAACTCCATTACTAATAGCTTTATTCTTTATCCTACTTACATCAATACCATTACCATCGTCATTAACTTCAATAATTACGTTATTTCCATCTTGATAAGCTCTCAGATCAATATTACCTACAGGGTCTTTGCCTGCTTTTACTCTTACATCTGGAGTCTCTAATCCGTGATCTCCAGCATTTCTTAATAAATGAACTAAAGGATCGCCTATCTCATCTATAACTGTTCTATCAAGTTCAGTTTCTTCACCTGACATATGTAATTCGATTTTTTTATTCAATTTTCTGGATAAGTCACGAATCAATCTTGGGAAACGATTAAATACACGTTCTATGGGAACCATTCTAACTTTCATAACCGCATCATGTAAATTAGTCGTAATTCTTTCAAGATATTCTATTTGTTCATTGAAATTTTGGCTAGTGTTTTTTAACTCTATAGTCTCTAAGCCATTTTTTATAATAATAAGTTCACTGACTAAATTCATAAGAGTATCTAGTCTTTCAATATCTACTCTAACAGTTCTATTTGTCTTTGGTTTAGATAATTTAGTTTTATTAGAATTGGTGTTTTCTTTTTTAATATTTTTATCATTAGTAGCAGCGTTATCTTGTTTCTCCACTACCTCTTGATTTTGTTCGCTAGGAATATTAATTTCATCTGTCAATACTTCTGTAACTTCAGCGATAGAAGTTAATTCTTTTATGATATTTGATGAATCTTCTTTAGTTACTATGAAAGTAGAAAAATCAGTATCAAATTTTTCATCTTCAATATCTTGAACTGCTGGATAAGATTTTATGACTTGTCCTAATTTTTCTAGTGTTCTAAATACTATAAAAGCCCTTGCTGACTTCAAAACACAGCTTTCACTTATATAGATAGTTATTCCATAAACCTTAAAATCTTCTTCATATGCTTTTAAAATCGCATTTTTTTCAAAATCGGTAAAATTAATATTTAGATGTTTTCTTTTTTCTGAATCTGATAATGGTTCTACTTTTACAGACGTATCATGAGTGCTACCTACATCATCTTTCTTAGTACTTGCCTCTTCAACATCATTATTTAATATCATATTAAGTTTATCAATAATATTATGATTATCATTGTCCCCTTCTGAACCAGATTCAACAATTAAATCAACATACTGTTCTAAAGCATCTAAACATTGAAATAAAACATCCAACAAATTAGCTTCTACTTTAATGTTTCCGCTTCTTATTTCAGATAACACATTTTCCATATCATGTGTCAACTTCTGCATACGCTTATATCCCATTGTAGCAGCCATACCTTTTAAAGTATGAGCAACTCTAAAAACTTCATTAATTAACTCTACGTTATCTGTGTTCTTTTCAAGTTCTAATAATGATTCATTTAAACTTTGTAAATGTTCTTTTGATTCTTCAATAAATATGTCTAGATATTGGCTTATATCCAAATTAAAGCACCCCCACTTTCTTAAGTATTGAGTCTGATATTGATTCTAATGGTACTATTTCATCTGCAATACCCTTAGCAACTACTGCCTTAGGCATTCCATATACAACACAAGTTTCTTCATTTTGAGCGATTATATGAATTTGTTGGCTTTTTTTAAGATTATCAAGTCCTTCAGTGCCATCACTTCCCATACCAGTCATAATTACACCTGTAAGATCTTTAATATTGATGTCAACCAAAGAATTCATCATTACATCTACCGCTGGCCGATGTCCTCTAAGAGGATCGTCTTTAGATAATTTTACAATCAAATTACAATTTTTATCTTGTATTACCTTAATATGGCAATTACCTGGTGCAATGTAAGCTGTACCATTTACAATCACATCGCCATCTTCAGCCTCTTTTATATGTATATCACTTAATTGATTAAGTCGGTCAGCTAGAGACTTTGTAAATCCTGCTGGCATATGTTGTACAATAATAATCCCTGCATCCAAATTACTAGGAAGATAAGGCAAAACATATTGAAGTGCTCTAGGTCCACCAGTTGAGCAACCAATAGCAACTACTTTATTTTTGCATAAACAGCTTTTTTTCCTGTTGCTACTAAAAGATTTTGTTATTTTTTCTTTATTTTCAATAGGTTTTAACTGTGGTATCTTTGAAGTATTTGTATTAACTGCCATTAATAGTTTTTCAATTAACCTATTTTTCATTTCCTCTGTATTAACCTTAAATATGTTTTGAGGTTTAGTAACAAAATCAATTGCTCCAAGTTCAAGTGCCTTAATCGTCTCCTGTCTACCTTCAATAGCTAAAGTACTCATAACAATTACAGGAACATTAAGATTCAGAACTTTTAATTGTTCTAGCATCTGTAACCCATTCATTATAGGCATTTCAATGTCAAGAGTTATAACATCTGGTTTCAACTCTTCTATTTTTGCAAGCCCTTCTTTTCCATTTTTTGCAGTTCCTATTACTTCACACCTAGAATCACTTTTAATTATATCAGATATAACTCTTCTCATGAATGCAGAGTCATCAATAACAAGTATTTTTTTCTTCATTATGCCCATATCATCACAGTCCTTTTTTTCGCTTTCGTCTCTTTCGCTCTTCTTCAAAGATAAATTTAATTATTTTTTCTCTATCCTCATTTGAAATATCGTTAAACATTATTCTTGTTTCGTATTTCATTGTTTCAAAATCCACGATATCAGATAATATCACATTGCCTTTAAGCTCTACAATATTTACTTTATTATTAATATTCATTTCTATTTTACATTTTAAAGTACTATTGGTGTCCATCTTGTTTTTGGAGGTAAATCTTAATCCTCCACCACTTATGTCTACAATAATCCCTTCATTCCATGAATCTTCCTTTATATCTGCAAAAAGAATAGAAAGAATGCATTCTAATCTGAAATATTGTCTTCTTTGACTTTTAACCATAGCAGATTGTACTTCCATTGTAATAAAGTGTAAATTCTTATTCTTATATCTATTCTTAACAGAGGATTTGCATTTATATAATCCACCTTTAGTATAGATAGATAGTATATACGCGGCTCCTACTTCTAACGGAATAATTTTCCCATTTTCTACTGGAGCAGATATTATTATTTCATCATTATTGATGTCTTGTATTATACTAATATATACTTTCTCATTCTTATAAGTTTCGTTTGTATTAAATTTCAATCTAGATATTTCAATTTTGTCTCCTAATGCCAATGCTTTGTGTTTCATATTTATCACCCTATTAGTTCTTTTTAAATTTCATTAAATTATTAAAAACACTTCTAAGTCCAACATCTTGTTTAGCTTTATAAGTGCTATGGTTCAATAAGTTATTAGATACAACTTCAAAAGCTTTAGATACTTTTGATCTTGGATATAGTATGGATACAGGTTTTTGTTGTATAACCGCTTTTGTTAAAAACCCATCTTGTGGCAAAAATCCTATATTATTTAGTTCTATATCTAAAAATTTATTGGTTACCCTATTAAGTTTGTTATATATTTCTAGTCCCTCTGATTCGCTGGACACTCTATTAACTAACAAGTTAATATCTGTGGATTTGTAATCTTCTCTTTTTCTATTTTTTAGAGCTTTTAATACAGCATAAGCGTCAGTTATTGAAGTTGGTTCTGGAGTAGTTACCAAAATCACCTCGTTAGAAGAAACAATGAAGTCTAATACTGAATCTGATATACCGGCTCCTGTATCAATTATTATAATATCTGCTAGGTGGTCTAATTCTAATAATTTTTCATTCAAAAAATTAAGTTGGTCTTTGGATAAATTAATTAACTCTTGCACCCCTGATCCACCTGATATAAATTCAATTCCTAGGGGTCCTGAAGTCAAGACTTCTTCTATACTCATACCATTATATATCAAGTCAAAAAGATTATACTTAGGTATAATCCCAAATATCACTTCAATGTTGGCAAGTCCAAAATCAGCATCAAATATAACGACTCTTTTACCCATTTTCTTAAAATTAATTGCTAAGTTAACTGATACGTTAGATTTACCTACACCACCTTTTCCACTTGTTACAGTTATTACTTTAGAAGAACTTCTGTTACTAAATGATTGCTTTTTTCTCATCATATTCCTTAAGTTAATAGCTTGATCCATAGTTATCCTTGTCCCCCTAATAAACTTTTTGCAATATTATGTGGATTAACTTCTGTAATATCATCAGGTACATTTTGTCCAAATGCCACATAGGATAACTTAACTCCTAATTTGTACCTAAAATTAAGTATATTACCTACACATATTGACTCGTCTAATTTAGTAAAGATAACTTTAAAATCTGTTATATTCATATAACTCTCAGCGATACTTATTAAATCTTTATATTTAGTTGTAACACTTAATACTAAATATACTTCGTTCCTAGGAATAAAATTCAATAGTTCTTCCATATCTACTAATTTTTCACTGTTTTTATGAGACCTACCTGCTGTATCAATGATTATCAAATCTTTATCCTCAAATCTTTTTATAGCAGATTTTATATCTTCATTATTATAAACCACTTCAACAGGTATATTCAATATATTTGCAAAAGTTCTTAATTGTTCAACTGCAGCAATTCTATATGTATCAGCAGTTATTAATCCAATGCTCTTATCGTTATTTAATGCAAAGTAAGATGCAAGTTTTGCTATTGTTGTTGTTTTCCCAACTCCTGTTGGACCAATAAAAGTAATAATCTTAGGTCCTGTACCATTGAAATCAACAGTTTCAATTTCACCTAATTCATCTATTATCCTTTTATATATTATTGAAACTAAATCATTAATCTTAATACTACCTTTTGATAAAGACTCATTCAAACCGAACATTATTTTGTTAGCAACTTTTTCATTAACTTCATTCTTAATTAATTGATTATAAATTAGATTTATCAGTGGTATATTTTTTTCTGATACCTGTTCTTTTTCTATAATCAGATGATTTTCTTTTTCACCATTCCTAATAATCTGTTCCAGCTTATTAAGTTTATCTTCAATATTTTCTATTGACTTTGAATGATATATGTTATCATTATTCTCTTCCGCTTCTAATAATTTTTTGTCTAAAACTTGTTTTTCATTTATTGCCGCAGCTTCTTTATCTTCAAGCGCAGCTGTAACTTGTACACACGGATTTTTAAATAATTTAAATATTCCTCTTGGCTTAATGTTTTTTACACTTACTATTAAAGCCTCTTTACCAAACTCTTCTTTTACCTGCAACATAGCTTCTTTTTCTGTATTTGCTTCAAATTGCCTTATTTTCAACCAATACTCACCATCCCTACTGATTGTATTTCTGCATTAGCATCCAATTCATTATAGGATAATAGAATTAAATCTGGATATTGTTCTTCTGTTAGACGTCTAAAATAAATTCTTACAATAGGAGAAGTTAATAATATTGGGGTACGACCTATTGAACTTAATTTATTAGTTTCTTGCTCAACAGAAGTAAATATCTTAGCAGTAATCTCTGGATCTAATGCCAAATATGTACCTTGTTCTGTATTCTTTACACTATCCATTATCTTTTGTTCTAAACCTGGGTCCAAAGTAATTACACTATTACTTTCATTTTCATCAAAAAATGCTGATGATATGGACCGTTTCAAACTTTGTCTAACATATTCAGTTAATATATCAGTATCTCTGTTAGTAATAGCATTATCAGCCAATGTCTCAAAGATAGTAACTAAATCCCTTATAGAAACGCCTTCATTTAGTAAGTTCATAAGAACTTTCTGTACTTCACCTACGCCAAGTAGTTTTGGTACTAATTCATCAACCAATGTTGGATTACTTTCTTTAACATTATTTATTAGAGTCTGTACATCTTGTCTTGTCATAAGTTCATCAAGGTGTTTCTTAATAACTTCAGTTAAATGAGTAGCTATAATTGATGGTGGATCAACTACTGTATATCCAATAGTTTCTGCTCTTTCTCTTTGGTTTTCTGTAATCCATAAAGCTGCCAGATTAAATGCAGGTTCTACAGTTTCTATTCCGTCTAATTCTTCTTCAACAAACCCTGGATTCATTGCCATATAGTGGTCAAAAAGTATTTCCCCTTCAGTAACTTTAGTCCCTTTTATCTTAATTATATACTGATTAGGGTTTAATTGTATATTGTCTCTTAATCTAATGATAGGAACTATTGTTCCAAGTTCAAGAGCTATTTGACGTCTAATCATTACTACTCTATCTAATAGGTCCCCACCTTGATTTACATCAGCCAATGGTATAATACCATAACCGAATTCAAGTACTATAGGGTCAACTTGAAGTAAAGAAACAACATTCTCTGGCTTTCTAATCTCTTCTGCTTCAATATCCTCAGTAGAAATCTCTTGATCAACTGCTTGAATTTGCATAGTGTTCTGTATTTTCCATGCAGACATGATTATTAATATACCTGCTACAGAAACTATGAAAAAAGGAAGCGGGGTAAAAAGACCTAAAAACACTAATACACTTCCACTAAAATACAATACTTTAGGAAGTGAAAATAATTGTTCCATCATCTGGTCTCCGACTTCGGCTTCTTTGGAAACTTTTGTAACTAAAATACCAGTAGCCAAAGATATTAGCAGAGCTGGAATTTGACTTACAAGTCCATCACCAATTGTAAGCATTGTATACTTTTGGAAAGCTTCATTTAGACTAAGTCCTCCTCTAGTACTACCAATAATCAATCCACCTACAATATTAATAAATGTAATGATTAAACCTGTTATTGCATCACCTTTTACATATTTACTAGCACCATCCATTGCTCCATAGAAGGATGCTTCATCTTGAATTTTTGTTCTTCTCTCCTTAGCTTGCATTTCATCTATAAGTCCAGAATTAAGGTCTGCATCTATTGCCATCTGTTTACCAGGCATAGCATCTAAAGTAAATCTTGCAGATACTTCTGATACTCTCTCTGAACCCTTTGTAATAACTAAAAATTGAACGATGATTAATATAATGAACATAACTATACCTACAACAATATCATCACCACCAACAAATCTACCAAATGTTTCAATTACCTTACCAGCTTTACCACTAGTCAATATAGACCTTGTTGAAGACAGGTTTAATGATAAACGATAAATAGTAATAAAAAGTAACATTGTTGGAAAAGAAGACATATTTAACGCTTCTTGTGCAAATAAGGCATTAAATAATATAATCAATGCTAATGTAATATTGAGTGTAATTAATATGTCTAAGAAGAGAGTGTTCATTGGCACTATCATTATAACAATAGCTAGAATAACAAATAGTCCTAATGTGATGTCCCCGACTTTTATCTTCATAATGCCTAGCCCTCCTTATTCTTCTTAAGATTGTAAACAAATGCTAAGACTTCTGCTACAGTTTGATATAATTCTGCAGGTATTGCGTCACCTATGTCAACTGTATAATATAAAGTTCTGGCTAATGGTTTATTTTCAACAATTTCTATATCATTATCAATAGCTACACTTTTAATCTTTGCCGCCAATATATCAACACCCTTTGCTATTACCACAGGGGCTAACGATTCCTCACTATCATATTTAATAGCAACAGCAAAATGCGTTGGATTCGTAATAATTACATCTGCATTAGGTAGGTCTTGCATCATTCTCTTCATTGAAGCCTCTCGCATTTTTTGACGAATTTTTGATTTGATTTCTGGATTACCTTCTGTTTCCTTATATTCCTGCTTAACTTCCTGCTTTGTCATCTTTAATTGTTTTTCCAAAGAATATCTTTGATAAATATAATCAATTACAGCAACAATTATATAATAAGCTCCTACTTTAATCCCAATATCAAGAGCTAGATCTGTCATCAATTTCAATCCATCAAGCAAAGATAAATCATACACCAGTAGTATAAGATCTTCTTTTCCTTTAATGCTAGAATAAACAATTATTATAATTATGCTTATCTTAAGTAATGCCTTTAATAATTCCATAATTGAACGCAATGAAAAAAGTCTCTTAAACCCTTGTAAAGGGCTTAATTTATTGAATTTGGGCTTCATTGTTTTTGCTGATGGTTTCCATCCAACTTGAAGAAAATTACCAACCAAACCAATTGCAACTACAATAGCAAAAAAAGGAAATAATATTTCTAGTATACCAGTAAGAGTGTACTTAATTATTCCTGCAACAAAATTTATAGTTAACTCATCAGTAGCTAGTTTAAATGTAGAGTAAATATATCTGTACATATTTAGCAGCTTTTCATATATATAAGGAGTAAATAACTTAATTGCAGAAAACATTATTACTAACATGAGTGCAGTTGTAACTTCCATGCTTTTTGCAACTTGTCCTTCTTCTCTAGCTTTTGATTTTTTACGTTCTGTTGGTTTTTCAGTTTTTTCTCCGCCATCATTACTTCCAGCAAAAAATTGAAGATTATAAGTTATAATCACTTTTTTTTCTAGAAAATAGGATTTCATCTTATTAACTCATTCCTTTTATAATTAAATCAACAAAGCTTAACATCTTATTAAATATCCATTCGCTTATATTTGGAAATACAGATAATGTAATTAATAGAACAACTAATCCTACCATTAACTTAAGTGGAAGTCCGATAACAAACATATTCATTTGTGGTGTAGCCCTAGCCAATATCCCTAGCACTACATTAATTATAAGCATAACACCAATCATAGGAGCAGCTATTTTTAGAGCTATTACAAAATACTCTGTAAAAAATGATAAAACAGATGTATATAACGTAGGTCTAAATACCGCTTTTCCTAGAGGTATCCATTTAAAACTTTCTGTTAAAGCTTTTATCAGAAAAAAATGTGTATTTGTTGCTAACATCATTAATAATAATAAGTAATAATATAGATTACCTGTAATAGTTAACTGAATTTGGCTTAATGGGTCAAAAACATTAACCATTGTAAATCCAATTTGGTAATCAATTAATTGTCCAGCTAGTGTTATAATAGAAAAAGCCAAATAGGCACCAAAACCAATAAGCCATCCAACTATGAATTCTTTAACAACCAATAGCGCATAAGGTACAACACTAGCACTTGTAACATCTATTTCCAAAGGGCTTAGATTTATAATTATAACAGCCATAAAAAATGCCATTGTAATCTTTGCCGTCTTGGGAATGTTTTTAATACCAAACAAAGGCACTGATATAAAAAAACTTATCATTCTAACAAATATAAGTAAAAAAACATCTAAATATGTAAAAGGATCGTTTAATAGTAACTCCATATCACATCTCCTAATTAATTATAAATGAACCAAACTTAGAGTATAAACTTGTGATTAGCGTTAAAAGTTTATTAAGCATCCAAGGTCCAAATAAAACCAATCCAAGAAAAACAGCTAATATTTTAGGTACAAAAGCTAGTGTAGGCTCTTGTATAGATGTAACAGTTTGAAATATACTTACTAATAATCCTACTGTCAAAGCCAATAATAGTAAGGGACCTGCCACACTTATAACGGTTAATAAAGCCTCTCTAGCCACATCTATGATCATATCTTGGTTCATACTACAACCATCCTTTCAATATTACAACAAAAACATTCATCATAGTCTAATGGTTTTAACTAATTCACTAATAATTAAATTCCATCCATCTGCAAGTATAAAAAGTAATAATTTAAAGGGTAGTGAAATCATAACTGGAGGAAGCATCATCATTCCCATGGACATCAGAGTTGATGCAACAACCATATCTATAACTATAAACGGTATATATATTAAAAATCCAATAATAAAAGCAGCTCTTAGTTCACTAATAATAAAAGCAGGAATTAGAACGCTTGTTGGAATATCTTCGATTTCAGTAACACTTCTACGCTCTGCAATATCTAAAAATAGTGCAAGATCTTTATCATTTACTTGGTTAAGCATAAATTTCCTTATTGGCTCCAACCCTTTTTTAATAGCTTCATCTTGCGAGATCTCTCCCGCAGAATAGGGTTGTAATGCGGTTTCATTAACATCCGTTATTACTGGTGCCATAACGAATAATGTAATAAATAATGCTAACCCTATCAATACTTGATTAGGTGGTGTTTGTTGAGTAGCAAGTGCCGATCGTACAAAGTGTAAAACAACAATTATTCTAGTAAATGATGTCATCATTACTAAAATAGAAGGTGCTAATGCAATTAAAGTTAATATAAATAGAATTTGTAAGCTACTAACGACATCTTTTCCATTTTCTGCTGCACTAACATTAAAATCAATAGAAAAAGGAATTGGACTATCTGTAGTAGTCGCAAATACTTTAGTATTGTTAAAAAAAGTAACAATATATATAATGCTTACTAAAAAAATAATTTTTGATAACCATTTTATGTGTTTTAATTTAATATGCCTCATTAATCTACTCCATTATGTACATTTTATTTCTTACCTAGAAATTTCTCAAGTTGCTTATTGAATGGAGTAACTTGAGCAATCTTCTCTTTTTTATATTTACTTAAATCAATATTATCTTTATCTATCTCTTTAAGAAATGTAATCTTATCTTTAGTAATACCTATCAAGATATATTCGTCACCAATTTTTATTAATTGAATGAACTTTTGAGGTCCAACTGAAATAGACTCAAGCTGATGTATATTTTGGCTAGACCCTTTCTTAATCTGAAATTTTCCAAATAACTTTGTTACATAATAAGTTCCAACTAATACTAAAATAAATAAAACTAATAAAACTATAACTTGCCACCATTCACTTTGTCCTGAATACAAATAATATGTAGTCATATGACTATCCTATAACTTTTGAAACAGCTTCAATAACTCGCTCGGCTTGGAAAGGCTTTACAATGAAATCTTTAGCTCCAGCTTGTATAGATTCAATTACCATAGCTTGTTGTCCCATTGCAGAACACATAATTATTACAGCATTGCTATCATTTCCTTTTATAGTTTTAACTGCTTCAATACCATCCATCTCTGGCATTGTAATATCCATAATTACTAAATCAGGTTTAAATTCATTATATTTTTCAACAGCCTTCATTCCATTCTCTGCTTCGCCAACAACATTATATCCATTTTTGGTTAAAATGTCCTTTATCATCATCCTCATAAAAGCTGCGTCATCAACGATTAAAATATTCTTTCCCATAGAAATCTCTCCTCTTAATAATATTAATTAATTAGGCCTTGCTGGTTGTTTTTAATAATATCAGTAATTCTTATACCAAAGTTTTCATCAATAACAACTACTTCGCCTTTTGCAACATTTTTTCCATTGACTAATACATCAATTGGTTCACCAGCTAGTTTTTTTAGCTCAATTATTGTTCCAGGTGCAAATTCTAGTATTTCTTTAATTGGTTTGCTAGTTCTTCCTAGCTCTACAGTAACCTCTAATGGTACGTCCATTATTAAATCAATATTTTCTTTTTGTTGCATTACAGCATTAATATCAAAATCCTGGAATTGAGCCTGCTGTACATCAATATTTCTAAATTGATTATCTGAACCCTGATTATACATATTATTATATCCACCCATCTGGTTAGGCATTTGCATTCTTTGATTAGGCATTTGCTTGTTAGGAGTAGTTTCAACAGGTTTTTCTTCTGGTATTTTTTCTTCAATCTTTTCTTCTTCTGCCGCTACTTCTTGACAAGCCATAAAATTGTCATATATATCTTTTGCAAATTCCATTGGATATAACTGCATCATTTCACTATCAACCAAATCACCTATTTGCATCTTAAATGATACCTTAAGAAACTCTTTATTAAGAAATTCAGCGAATTCTTCTGATTCTTCTACATTAAAATCCACAATATTTGATGAAGGAGGATTAATATCTATTTTCTTTCCAAACATAGAAGACATTGAAGTTGCTGCTGAACCTATCATCTGATTCATCGCTTCGCTTATTGCACTGAGGTGAAGATCTGACAATGGTGCCTCAGTACTAATACCTTCTCCACCCATCATTAAATCAGCAATAATTTTCACATCATCCTCGTGAAGCATTAATAAATTAGTTCCTTCTAAACCTTCTTTATATACAATTTGAATAGCAACACATGGCTTAACAAAATCTTTAGCTAAATTTTTCCATTTACATACTGAAACTGTTGGTGTAGTAATTACTACCTTTTGATTAACTAAAGAAAATAATGTTGTTGCAGCAGTACCCATACTTATGTTTGATATTTCTCCAATTGCATCTTTTTCAGTATCATTTAGTTGTTCAGTTTCTTCACTACTGCTACTTGTATCATCTAATCCCTGTAAAAGGGCATTTATTTCTTCTTGAGATAACATTTCATCCATTGCTTATTCCTCCTCCCTAATTATAGAAGTTATTTTAATAGCATTTTTATTATTAAAAATACCAGGTTTTCCTTTGAACTTTTTAATATTTCCTACGTAGACATCCATTTCAGAATCTACTTTATCTGAAAGTTTAATAATATCCCCTTTTTGAAGATTAACAAAATCATTCACTGAAATATTAGATCTACCAAGAACTGTTTTTATTGGTATCTTAACATTATCTATTTGATGCTCAATGATTTCTTTATATAATTCTTCATTGGTGCTTTGTATAGTCGAGAACCAATATTTCGTGTTTAACTTGTCCATAATCGGTTCTAAACATAAATAAGGAATACAGAAATTCATCAAACCTTCTACTGGACCTATTTTCATACTTAATGTAATAAGAGCAACTACATCAGTCGGAGATATTACCTGAGCAAATTGTGAATTAGTTTCTATCTTCTCCAACCTAGGAGATAACTCCACAACGTTTTTCCACGGCTCTCTCATGTTCTGTATACAAATAACTAATATTTTTTCAATTAATAGTACTTCTATCTCTGAAAAATCTCTCTCTCTATCAAGTGTTTCTCCCTTTCCACCTAGCAATCTATCAATAATAGCATACCCTATATTTACTGATAAATCAACAACAAATGACCCCTTTAACGGCGAAAAGTCAACAACTCCTAACAATATAGGATTTGATAATGCATTTGCAAACTCAGAATACGAAATTGCTTCAGAATTTACTACATCCACTTGTGTCGCAGTTCTTAAGTATGCAGGTAAAGTCGTAGAAATTAGTCTTGCATAATGTTCAAAAATTATTTCTAATGTTCTTAGCTGTTCCTTTGAAAACTTTGATGGTCTAGCAAAATCATAATCTTTAATTTGTTTTTCATTAGCATTAGAACGATATTCGTCTACGTCTAATTCACCAGTATTTAATGCATTCAACAAATCATCAATTTCGTGTTGAGATAAGACTTCACCCATATCCTCACCTCCTACAGTAAGTGTTAATAATCCTTTTTATCTTGCGGAACGAGGCAACGCCTCTTTTGTTCTATAATTATAAATGAAGTTAATTTATCTATATAGGAAATCTCTAATATATACTTCTACGAGGGCATCTGTATCTAATATCTCTTCCATCATTTCAAATATTTCATCTGATAACATTTGTTGGCTATCTTGCTTTAACATATCTTCAGAATACTTAGTGGTTAATAATTTTGAAATTCTAGATTTTATGATACCTTTGCTTTCTTCTAGTAGAGTTTTTGTATCATCTAATTCTTTGCTTTTTTTATCTAGCGCAAAACCTACATAGAAAGTAAAACTCATTCGTTTATCAGGATTATCAATCGAAGGTAATATGACCACTATATTTTCTGTTTCATAACTTTCTATTTGACTTAGAGGTATCTTTTCAGGATCTATTACTTGTTCTACTTTATCAGAATTCCCTGTAGGTTTCAAAATAAATACTGAAATACCTAATAAAATTACTGAGCAAACAATTAAAATTACTCCAATCATTAGTACTAATTTACCATTACCATTATCCTTTTCACTTTTCACTTTAACTTTCTTTTCCTTTGCCATTAGTTCACCTCTATTCTACTTCTTCTACTTCGTTAAGCTCATCAATATTTTTATACTCTTCACTAACAAGCTTAATTTCTACTCGCCTATTTATAGCACGCCCTTCAGGTGTACTATTGTCAGTTAATGGACGGTATTCTCCGTAACCTGTAGCGGCAATTTTAGAAGGATCAATACTATGTTCTTTTATCAATCTATACCCAACCGCTATGGCTCTAGCTTGGGATAATTCCCAGTTACTAGGATATCTAACAGTATTGATTGGTCTATTATCCGTATGACCTTCTATTTGTATAGTTTTATCTGCCAATAGTTCTTTTACTTTTACAGATATAACATCTACTAGTTTAATAGCATCAGATGTTAATTCAGCATGACCACTTTCAAATAATATTTCACCTTCAATCGTAAGTTTAATAATATTTGAATTGTACTCTACTTCAACTTCGTTTTCATATCCTTCTTTTTTTAAATATTCATTAATATCTTCTGCATCTTTTTTTGCTTGCTCCAATTTACTCTTTGTAAGGTCTGCATCTTCTTCACCTTCTTCTTCTAAAGGTATTTTATTGTCAAATATGGTCTCAAGACCGTTAACTTGACTTATACCATTAGATATTAATTCATCATCTGTAAGTGAAGTACCACCAGGCATAATATCTATCTGATTTCTAAAAGAGCTCATTGCAGCTTTAAATTTGGCTACATCTATGCTTGACATTGAAAAAAGCAAAACAAAAAAGCAAAGTAATAGTGTTACTAAATCTCCATATGTACTCATCCAAGCTGGCGAACCAGATTTGGTTTCATCTGCTTTTCTTTTTCTACCCATTAGTTTCACCCTCTTCACCATCTTGGTCTTTACTTATTTCATTTCTTAAGCTAGGTGCCAAGAATGCTTTAAGTTTTTCTTCGATTACTCGAGGGTTTTCACCTGCTTGAATAGAAAGTAATCCTTCTATTGAAACTTCTTTTAATAATATTTCTGATTCACTTATAACTTTCATTTTATTTGCAAAAGGTAACGCAATAAAATTGGCTAATAGAGAACCATACAATGTAGTTATCAAAGCAACTGACATATTTCCACCAATCGTACTTGGATCATTCATCGTTTTTAACATAGCAATAAGTCCAATTAATGTACCTATCATACCCCAAGCAGGACCAAATTCTCCAACTTTTTCCCAAAAGCTTTGAACATTTTTATGTCTTCCTTCAATGAATACCAACTCTGTTTCAAGTATGTTTCTTACTAATTCAGGGTCAGTTCCATCAACAATCAGTAGAATCCCTTTTTTCATAAATTCATCATCAATAGATTCTGCAGCTTCTTCTAACGCAAGTAATCCTTCTTTTCTAGCGATATTAGATAATTCTATAATTTTCTTAATTATATCTCCTTCATTAAGCTGTTTACTCTTAAATACTAATGACGCAGCTTTGATGGATTTAATAAAATCAGAAAGAGGATAAGATATTAAAGTCGCTGCAAATGCTCCACCAATAGTAATCATTACAGAAGCTGCATCAGCAAAACTCATTAAAGAACCTTTCATAAGTATTGAACTGATAATAAAGAAAATACCTGCGACCAAACCTCCAATAGTAGCTAAATCCAACGTTTTCACCTCACTTTAATGATTCTTGTTAATAGGCAATACTTTTTACCCATTTAATATAGAAACTTAATTGCCTATTTATTCTATACTAAGTAAGGTTATAGATTAGTTTAATATATAACAACCTACTAAAGTAATAATAAGCATCTATGAATAATTGGTTATTGAATCTCTATACCAATTTTTCTTTTATATTTAATAACCTTATCTATAATCTCTTTAGATGAATCCTTTAGTATGATTTTTTTACCGGTTGTCAGAGTTATTATAGTATTAGGCGTTTCCTCTATGACTTCGATTAAGTCAGAATTAATAACTATTTCCTCGCTATTAAGCTTTGTAACATATATCATATTATCACCTTCGAATAATTTTTATTAGTGGCTAGTGCTTAACCAGCCACTAATTATTAGTTATTTATTAAATAATGTTATCGTTTAAGGTTAACAAGCTCTTGAAGCATTTCATCTGAAGTAGTTATTATTCTAGAATTGGCTTGAAATCCTCTCTGAGTAGTAATCATATCAGTAAATTCTCTAGATAAATCTACGTTGGACATTTCTAGAACTCCACCGTTAAGACTGCCTCCATCTGCTGTAGGGTCAGCACCAATACCATCAAATTCACCTGAGTTATTAGTTACTTCAAAAAGATTATTTCCTGCTTTTTGAAGTCCTGCTGGATTTTGGAATTTTGCTACAGCAACTTGGCCTAATAGTTTAGTCTGAGAATTAGTATATTTACCAAGAATTTTACCATCTGGTCCTATATCGAAACCAGATATAACACCTGCTGGATTTCCGGAATCAAGACCATCTGTATCTCCAGCAACACCTTCTGCTGTTGTTTTTCCACCAAATTGAGTTAAACCTGTTAAATCAATTTCTATTGGTACAAAATCTGCAGGAATTTTACTACCAATACCAGAAATTATTATATTTTTTGTAATTGCAGCATCTAAATTACCATTTGAATCAAATTGTATGATATCATTAGGAGTAGCGATTGCATCACAGGTAATAAAATTTCCCTTTTCATCTTTTATACCTGTATCTTTATCAATTACTACTTGATATTGATCAGGATCCGAAGGTTGAGCTTTTGTAACTGGCTTTATTTTAGCATCAACAGTATACTTATATCCCATACTATCAAAAATATTAAAAGATATAGAAATTCCATCTTTTGATAAATTATTATCGTTTTTATCTATATTTCCAGCAAAATGTGCTTTACTAGTCATAGTAGGTTGTGAATAAACATTATCAGGTTTAAGAATTTGTATCTTAGATACTTTTTCTTTTACAATATTACCCTGTGCATCTGGTTGCCATCCCATAACATTTAATCCTTCTGGGTTAACTAAATTACCTACTTCATCCAATCTAAAAGCTCCTGCTCTAGAAAATTTAAAACCACCTGCACTGTTTAGAATAAAGAATCCATCACCCTCAATCTTCATATCAAGTGGATTATCAGTTCTCTGTGCAGCACCTTCAGTCATTAATGTATCAATAGATGATATATTAGCACCAAGTCCTACCTGCATTGGATTTCGACCACCTATAGAATCACTAGCCCCACTTGCACCTTGTAAAGTTTGACTAAATATTTCATTAAAAGTTACTCTTCCTGACTTAAAACCTGTTGTATTAACATTTGCAATATTATTACCTATAACATCCATTCTAGTTTGGTGTATTCTTAATCCAGAAACACCAGAATACATAGAACGCATCATATTAACAACCTCCTTTTCTGTGCAGTCATATAATCTCATCTGTCAGTCAGAGATTAAAACCCCCTCTATGAGGTCCAGTTTATATAATGACAGCACCATCAATATTTGTAAAAACTTTGTTATCTTGTTCTGATTTTTCCATAGCTGTAACAACTATCTTGTTTTCAATATTTACAACTAATGCAACATCATCAATAATAACCAATGAATCTTTAATCCCTTTTTGCTTTGCCTGATCTATTCCTTTGTTAATTCTATCTAATTGTTCATCTGAAAATTTAATTTTCCTTGAACTAAGACGCATGTTAGCATGCTTGGAAAAATTCAGCTCATCAGTTTTATTTAATTTCTCTTGTAAAACCTTACTAAAATTATCAACTTTGGAATTAACATTACTATTAATTTTAATTTGATTTTTAGTAACTTTTATCTTATTAGTTGAAACATTATACATAGAAGGATTGATCTTCATGTCATTCACCTACTAGCATCTAATTAGTTTCTTCAGGTTCGTCAACACCTTCAGAATCATCTTCATCTGAATCCTCATCTACTTCTCCTGGAGCATATTTCTCTTGTAATTTAGAAATATCTTTACTAATTTCTTCTACTTTTTTACTTAATTCTATTAAATCAATTGGAGCTAATACACCTTCAACCTTATCAAGTGGAACGTCAATATCACCAACTTTTAGAAACACGTTACCGTTTTGCATAAATACTCCTCTAACAGTTCCTGCCACAGGTGTTACTTCCAAGTTAACAGGATTAACTACATTAGCGAAAATATCTTTATTCATTAACTCATATGCTCTTGACATAGAAGCACTTGTATTTAAGTTCTGCATTTGTTCTAAAGCTGAAAATTGTGCCATTTGAGCCAAGAAATCTTTATCTTGTGTAGGATTAAGTGGATCTTGGTATCTCATTTGAGTTACTAATAAATTAAGAAAAGCATCTTTATCTAAGTCATTGGTCTTCTTATCTGTTTTTAAAGTATCAATACCATATTTATCCATAATATCTTTAACAGCATTACTTTGACTGTTAGTACCTGAAATATCTGCCATAATACATACCTCCTTATACTGAATAATCGATAGAATTAATATTTTCTAATTCAGAAGATATATTTCCATCATCTTCTGCTAATCCTTCTATGATTTCATCATCTTGAATATTATTAACTTTCATCATCTTAGCAGCTCTTCTTTTTTTATTACTATTATTATTAAACTGGTTAGGATTATTGTTTTCATTAAACATACTGTTATCACTTACCACTACTTCTAACTTATCCACTGTTATTCCTTGCTCTTGAAGAGACATCCTAAGATTAGCTAAGTTCGCTTCAATCAGTTCTTTTACTGCTGGATTTTCAGCCATGAAATTAGCTGTAACAACACCTTCTTGTGTTGTAAGTGAAAAAGCAAGTCTTCCTAGATGTTCTGGTCTAAGTTGAATGAACATCTTGTTAACATCATCGGTTAAATTAACTTTAAAACTAGACACTATTTGATCAATCACTTCTTCAGTATTCATGTTATATGTAATAACTTGTTTCTCTCCACTTTGGTCAACAACTTCTACTTTTTGTACAGCTTGATTTATATTTACGTTCTGTACGTTTTCAAAAATCTCTTTGCTACTATTACCTACTGGTTCTACTTTTGTTTCATCTTTAACAGTATTACTTTTATCAGTTCTATCATCTGTTATATCTATTTGTGGTTGATTCTGTTTACTGTTAAAATCTTGTTCTTTTGTAGTAACTTCTTCTTCTGAAATATTTGAGTTGTTTGATTCTGCTGATTGATTAATATTAGGTCTTGTATCACTATCTTGTTCTATTGCTGCTATTATTTTTTTGATGTCTTCTGTTTCTAACTCACAGTCTTTAGTTAATTCACTAAGTTCTGTTTTTAGTTCTTTTATGTTAGCAGCTGCATTAGGTACTGTCAATAAATCAAGTGAATCTTCAACATTATATAATGCAGTTAAAAAAGTATTAAGTTTCTCTGGCAACAGCAAATCAAAAACAGTCATATTAAGCTCAGCTAACATTTTACTTAATTGATCTTCTGTAATATTCAACTCTTCAGTCACTTTATCAACAATTTCTGCTTCTAAGTCATCAACATCAACTTTATTTTTAGTTTCACGTTGTACCGGCTTATCTGTTTTTTTAATTTTATGCTGATTATTATTTGTCGGTTTAACGTTGGTAACAGGTTTTTCTGAGTTATCATGTTTAGTATGATTATTAGATTTTTGATTAAGTATTTTGTTGAAATTATCATCTGGTCTTTTGTTATTATTAGTTTTTACGTTATTATTAACCCCAGCTGAAAAATCCATTTTACCTACAACCATTGTAGCCATTTTTTTCGCCTCCTTTCTTTAGTTAGAGATAATATAAATCTCAATAATTACTTTTTGGGAAACATATATTCAGTGATTTTAGCTGCTGTTTTTGTGTCCATAGCACCGAGTATTGCTCCACGCTGTTCACTATCTATATTATTAAGGATTTGAACAACCATTTTCATTTTTGAAGATGTTGTTGTCATCTTCGCTAATATGGCAGCTGCATTAGCAGCCTTCATCTGTCCATAGGATAATGCTATATCAATAATCTCTTTGTTATACTTTTCTATTTGAATAGCTTCAGCATATATATTTGCAGCATTCTCTGGTTTCATTTCTTTATAAAAACTAATAAAATGGCTAATATCAGGAACGCCTTCGCCTAATACTACTAATTCATCAAATTCTTTTTTCTTCTCATCAAAACTTGCTTGATTTTCTTCAAATACTTTTAACCTTGTGTTTTCATCTTGTACTAATTTCAATTCCTCTAAAATCTTTTCTACTTCTATTTCCTTATCTTTCAAAAGAGTTTCTGTTACTTTTAATCTTTCTACAGCTTCATCAACATTCTCAAATGCATAATCACTATTTTCATCTGTAGTATCATCACTCAATGCATCCTCTGCTACATTAGGTAATATATTGTTTAATACTGGAATATTCTTTAAAACCGGATAAGCATAATTACTTCCTATATTACCTATATCTAACTTAATAACAGCACATATACCTCCTATTATTATGATTAATATAATAAGTACTGCTATGATTTTGCCAAAACCCGATTTACTTTCTTTAAATTCAATACTTTCGTTTTCCATGAACGTACATTCCTTTCAGTCCACTAAAACTTTAATGGCTTTATTAACGTATGTTACTTTGAAACAGCGAAAATATCACTGTTTTTCAGTTTATTTATTTTCTATACTTATAACTTACTATTTCATCTAAATGTTTTTGTTCTTCTCTACATTCGTCTTTGTAATATTCTTCATAAGCATTTTCTTTCAATTTTTCATACATCTTTTTTTCAATTAATGCTTCTTTTAATTCATCTCTAATTGATTCAACTTGATTATTTGCCTTAGTAACAGTAATATTTTGTTCTATAACTACAGTAGAATAATATCTGTTTATTTCTCCAAAATCTCTAATATCTTTTACTGTGATTTTATCGCTAACCTTTTCTCTATATAGGTTGTTATTCATATCTCTTAGATTAATTAACTGTGTTAATCTTTTTTCTTCTATTTCAAGCAATTGATTAGCATTACTTAATTCCATCCTCTTTTGATCTTCAAATTTTTCTTTGACTCTTAATATATTCTGTAATCTGAATTGGAATTTAGCCATTACTTATCACTACTTTCTAAAAATATCTTTTCCATTGCATCTATTTCTTCTTCAAAATTAAACTTATCTTCTGTTTTTTGTTTTAAGTAATTGTTAACTGGTTTAATTTTGTCAATTGCATAATCAATATCTTCATTACTACCTTTAGAATAGGCACCAATATTTATTAGATCTTCTACATCTTTATAGGTTGCCAGAACCGTCTTCATATGATTTGCCATATCTTTGTGCCTATCATCTGCAACTTCTGACATAACTCTTGAAACACTTTGTAGAATATCAATTGCTGGATAATGATTCTTATATGCTAATTTTCTTGTTAATACAATATGACCATCAAGTATACCTCTCGCAGTATCGGTAATTGGTTCATTCATATCATCACCATCAACCAGCACTGTATAAAGCCCTGTAATAGAACCTACATCTGAGTTCCCCGCTCTTTCTAATAGTTTTGGCATTACAGCAAATACAGATGGGGTATATCCTCTACTAACAGGCGGTTCCCCTATAGCAAGACCAATTTCCCTCTGAGCCATAGAAAATCTTGTTAATGAGTCCATCATTAGTAAAACATCTTTTCCTTTATCTCTAAAATATTCAGCTATTGCTGTAGCCGTACTAGCAGCTTTTTGCCTTACCAGAGCAGGTTTATCAGAAGTTGCTACTACTACTACTGACCTTTTCAGCCCTTCTTCACCTAAATCCCTCTCAATAAATTCTTTAACTTCTCTTCCTCTTTCTCCAATTAGTGCTATAACATTAATATCAGCACTTGTGTTTCTTGCAATCATACCTAATAATGTACTCTTACCAACACCACTTCCTGCAAATATACCTACCCGTTGACCTTTACCTATAGTCAGTAAACCATCAACAGCTTTTACACCAATAGGTAATACTTCTTTAATCCTTTTCCTTTTAAGGGGATCTGGAGGTTCACTGTGTATATTATAATTAGTGTCAGTATAAATCATTTCTTTATCATCAATAGGGTTTCCTAGCCCATCTAACACTCTACCTAAAAGCTTATCACCAACTGTTACTGTAAGAGTTTGTCCAAGAGCTTCAACTGTACTTCCTAATCCAACACCTTCTAAGTCGCCTAAAGGCATAAGTAATATTCTATTTTCTTTAAATCCAACTACTTCTGCTAAAACAGATGCTTTATCAATGCCTGAATGGATAAGACATAATCCTCCCATCCGAACCTTTGGACCTAATGACTCAATAGTCAATCCTACTACTCTTGTAACTCTTCCTAGATGTCTTATATAAGAATTACTTTTCAGTGTCTCATATTTGTTAAAATCAATATTTTCCATAGGATTCATCCTTTTAAGAATTTAAACTATTTGCAATAAGCTTCAAATCTGATGTTAAACCACTTAATCTTGTATTGAGGCTACAATCTAAATTCCCTAATTTAGTTTCTATAAAACAATCGTTAGATTCTAATGTTCTATCCTTAATAATCTCAACATTAACAGTTTGACTTATATCTTCACATAGCTTATCTCTATTTCCATTGACATAATCAAAATCATTAGGCGATACATGAACAATCAAGTCATCTATTGTTTCAATTTCTGAAAAACCTTTTCTAATTAGATAAATAATTATATTTTCATTATCAATAACATAACCAGTCAGGTTTTTTACCAAGTCCATTAAAATATCAACCATTTTTGGTTCTATATCACTAAGAATCTTTGTTTTTTCATCATGAGCTTGTTGAAGTATTAAATCAGCTTCATTTTTCACACGTATTACTTCTTGTTCTCCCTTACTAAAACCATCATTATATCCGTCTTTTAATGCTTTATTATAGGCCTCCCCAGTAATATCTATAGCATTTTTTTTAGCATCTTCAACTATACACTGAGCGTCTCCCATTGCCTTATTGATAATATCATTAGCAACTTGTTCTGCTTGTTTTTTTTGTTTTTCAATGGATTTAGTAATCTTAGCAGTACTAATATGTACATCATTTTCGTTATTCTCATAGATGTCCTTTTTATTACTTACACCAATAATCTTTTTATTATTAGAGGCATAATTTATAAATGGTGATTTGATAATACTAGACAATTATCTCGTCACCTCCACCTCTAGAGATAACAATTTCACCAGCATCTTCTAATTTTCTGATTATACCAACAATCTTTTGTTGAGCTTCTTCTACATCTTTAAGTCTAACAGGTCCCATATATTCCATATCTTCTTTTA
The DNA here is from genome assembly GCF_054408565.1 of Vallitalea sediminicola. Taxonomy (NCBI): domain Bacteria; kingdom Bacillati; phylum Bacillota; class Clostridia; order Lachnospirales; family Vallitaleaceae; genus Vallitalea; species Vallitalea sediminicola. The sequence continues at coordinate 13,323 of NZ_BTPT01000087.1, read as the reverse complement.
TCATAGTCGCTAAACGCTTAGATAAATTATTGAATATAGTATTTTGTACTTCTTCACCTGCACCTTTTAATGCTGTTGCTAATTCATTATTATCCACATCACGAAGTATAGTTTGAATTGAGCGACTATCAAGTGATAAGATATCTTCGAATACAAACATTTTCTTTCTGATCTCTTCAGCAAGTTCTGTATTTTCAATTTCTAATGTTTCCATAATATTCTTCTCTGTAGATCTGTCAACAGAATTTAATATTTGAACTATAGAATCAACGCCGCCAACTATTGTATAATCTTGAGTAACTAATGATGATAGTTTTTTCTCTAATACATTTTCTACATCTTTAATGACATCTGGTGATGTCCTATCCATTTCAGCTATTCTTCTTGCAACATCAGCTTGTTTTTCTTGTGGCAGTGAAGCAAGTATCATTGCTGATTGAGCTGGACTTAAGTATGATAATATAAGTGCTATTGTTTGGTTATGTTCGTCCTGAATAAAGTTAAGCAATTGACTAGGTTCTGTTTTTCTAACAAATTCAAAAGGTCTAACCTGTAATGAGGCTGTAAGTCTTCCAATGACCTGTTTTGCCTTATCTGAACCAAGAGCGTGTTCAAGTAGTTCTTTGGCATAACCAATTCCACCTTCTGCTATGTATTGTTGAGCTAAACATACCTCATAAAAATCTTGTAATACAGATTCTTTATCTTTCGGAGAAACACTTCTCGTATTTGCTATTTCAAGAGTCAATTGTTCAATTTCCTCTTCTTTTAGATGTTTAAATACTTTTGATGATTTCTCAGGACCTAAAGCAATTAGCAATATAGCTGCTTTCTGTAATCCTTTTAAATCTTTATTAGCCATATTATTATCACTCCCAATCTTCATTTAGCCAGTTTCTAAGCAACTGCGCTACTGCATCAGGTTTTTCATCAACAAATTTTTCTATTTGAACTCGTGTATCAGATTTTTCATCAAATTCTATTTCTTCTAGATCTTGTTGTTCTCTCGTACTTGCAAGCATATCTTCAACAGATAGTTCTGGTTGTATCTCTGTAACTTCTACTGGTTCAGTTCCTTTGTAGACTGCATATCCAAGTAACGCTATCATAATTACAATAATAGCTATGAAAATATAATCTGTAATAGGCTTCTTCTTAACTGAAATAGGTATAAATGTAGGAACTTCATATCCAATTATTTCAACTTTTGAACCATTAGTAGCATTCTTAACAAGTGACATAAGGTCATTATCAATAGCTATTTTTTTTGACTCGCTATTTTGAGCTTTATATTCTTCCCATGTTATCTCATCTAGAATACCCTGTTTTTTAAGAAGTGCTTGGTCATATATTTTATATTTTTTAGCTGATATAGATACAGACGATTCATTGTATCTTATATTCCCTATATGTTTAGTTTCATTTGTAATAGTTTTACTTACATCATAATCTACTTTATCTATTTTGGTACTGCTATCAGAAGTACTATTATTTGGCATAAGATAATCAGTCGTACCATTATTAGAATCTGTTCCTGGAATACCAGATGGTGTCTGATCTGTACCTTCTGATTCATAATGATATTCAGATGAAGGTATTCCTTTTGATTGTCCTTCTGGTGTACTATATTCTTCTTTTATTGAAGATTGAGTATCAAAATCAATTATTAAATCCGCTGTAACTACAGCATCATCAAATTCTCCTAATAATATAGATAAAACATCTTTTTCTATTTTGTTTTCCATAGTTACTTCATAATTTATCTTTTTATTTAGACTTGTACCATTTTCATCAATATCTTCACCATAATACAACATTTTACCAGAATTATTAAGAATTCTTACATTTTTAAGTTCTAAATTCTCTACTGAAGATGCTAAAAAGTTAGCTATACCAACAATTTGTTCTTCTGTTAATTCATTTGAAGTATTAAGTATTGCAGATGCTTTAGATTCCTTGACATCATCAAATATTGTTCTGTCTTGATCAGGTATAACTAATTTAACCACTGCTGACTCAACATCTTCAATAACAGAAATCTTATCTCCTAATTCATTTTCAAATGCTAATCTGTGTTTTGCTTTTTTTTCTGCTTCAGTGGTGCTAAGGCTAGAATTAAAAGCTTCTTTATATGTCATACCAGTATTTGATATGATTCCCATACTGTCTAGTGCCATTTGAGCGTCTTGTTTTCTGTTTTTATCTACATATACAGAAGAAGCATTATCTCGAACTTCATATTTAATTCCTTGTTCAAGTAATAAAGTTTTAACTTCGTTAGTAGTTTTTGGTTCCAATCCAGAAACAAATGGTACCATCTTTGTTTTGTTCAATGCTATTGTCAATATACTCAATGCAATAACCGTAACTACCAAGGCTGCAATTATTTGCAACTTCTGTTTTTTGTCAAACTTGTTCCAGAACCCGGTTATTTGGTCTGAAATTTTACTTATAAAACCAGGCATATGTACACCCCTTTAACATAAATCACACATCCATTTTCTAACTTAGTTTAGGTTTGACATCTAAATACAAATAATATTTAGACTTGCATACGCATTATTTCATTATATGCATCAAGTAATTTATCTCTTATTTTTACTGTGTATTGTAATGCTACTGAAGCTTTTTCTGATGCGATTAGAACATCAACAAAATTATCAGTTTTACCTGCAGCAAAATCTGTAGTTATTTGTTCGGACTTTTTCTGCAATTGATTTGTATCATCTACTAATCCTATTGCCGCTTTGTATATATCCTCAAATAATTGTCCAGATTCTTTTTCTTTCTTATTTCCACTGGTTATAAGATTATTTATACTGCTAATATCTCCAATTTGAATTCCCATTTCGCATCTCTCCAATCATGTCAATTCTATTAATCTCTTATTTGCCAATCTCTAAAGATTTCATTGCCATTGATTTAGCTGCATTCATTGCAGTCACATTTGCCTCATATGAACGATTAGCCGATATCATATTTACCATTTCTTCTATTGTATTAACATTAGGCATTGATACATAACCATCTTTGTCTGCTTCTGGATGACTTGGATCATATACTCTTTTTAATGGTTCAGTATCTTCAATAATCTTGGATACTTTAACTCCTGAAGCTGTATAATTATCAATTGAATCATTAAGCATGGAACTGAAATCATTTTTTTTCTGTTCTTCAAAAAGCAAAACTTTTCTTCTATATGGTCCGCCATCTTTTGTTTTAGTTGTATTGACATTAGCAATGTTTTGAGAAATAATATCCATCCTCAATCTTTGGGCAGTTAACCCAGTAGCGCTAACGTTCATTGAATTAAAAAAAGACATTTATCTTTACCTCCTATCGTAATTAATATTTATATAACATATATACCTCTTATCCTAATTAATGATTTAAAACTGTTTTAATTCTACCAAAATTATTAGAAACCTGGTCAACTAAAACATTGAATTTAATTTGATTTTTTGTAAGTTCTGTCATTTCGGTGTCAATATTAACATTATTACCATCTAATCTATAACTTAGATTTGATTTATCGACAACTACCTGAGGTGTTAGTGCATTAATATCTATATTAGATAATTTATTATTAGATAGTAATGCTTCTTGTAATAATCCTTCAAATTTAACATCTTTTCTTTTATAACCTGGTGTATCTTCATTAGCTACATTTTCTGAAATCACATCGTGTCTCATCAAACTTGCATTTAAAGATTTTCCTAAAATATTAATTCCATTGTACATATTATTACTTATCATAATTCCACCTGCCTTTTTTATCCATTAATATTTATTATAATTTATATGTCGAAAATTGCAAGGCTTTTGTAATGAGCAATTAGACTTAATTTACACTAATCTAATAAATAAGACTTAATTATTAATTGTAGTTATTAAATACTCAGTTATCTTTTCCAAAAAAATACTTTTATCCTATATATTGTATCAGTTTATGTCATAATATACAATATATACTTAACAATTTTTGAAAATATTACACATATTTTACAGTAATAGCTATTTTTGTAATTAAAAAAGGGAAAGCTTTTTCAAGCTTCCCCTTTTATTTTAAAATCTTATAGTTTATTGAGTTCTTCAATCAATACATCATTAAGAACTTTAATATAAGTTCCTTTCATACCTAATGAACGAGATTCAATAACTCCTGCACTTTCGAATTTTCTAAGTGCATTAACAATAACAGATCTAGTAATTCCAACCCTATCAGCTATTTTACTTGCAACAAGTATGCCCTCTTTACCATTTAACTCCTCAAATATATGTGTAATAGCTTCTTGTTCAGAGAATGATAAAGTACCAATTGCAGATTTAACGATAGTAGTCTTTCTAATTTCTTCTGTATTTTCTTCGTTAATTGATCTCATGATTTCTAGTCCTACAACAGTAGCACCATATTCACTTAATATTATGTCCTCAATGTCATAGGAATCATTATTCTTATATAGGAATAAAGTTCCAAGTCTTTCACCCGCAATATCAATCGGAACAATAATTCCAATATAATTATTTGCGTTTACGTTTGAAGAGAACCCTAATGTTTCAAGATTAACATTTTCTTTTGTTGATAAAACATTTAATAATCTTTCATTTAAATTTCTATCAATACATTCTCCCAGTCTATCTTGTAACAACTCTTCAATAATACCAACTTCTTCCCTGTTATGAAGTCCTAGTAATTTGCCCTTTTTACTAATCACTAATGCATTAGAATATAATATATCACTAAGCACTTCACATATGTCGGTAAATATTACCCTTTGTGTACCTGTTCTTTGTAGTAATCTGTTAATCTTTCTCGTTTTATCCAGTAGTTGTACACTCATTAAATTTTTCCCTCCTAAATTATTATGCTATTAAGCTAAAAGCATCAACCAAGTTGCATATTTTATTATATTACGAAGCTTCTAAATATTCAAGTATATATTTAAAATTGACGCTTTTACCTTGCTTTATTTAATACCAAAGTAACTGCCCTAGAATTTTATTTCTAATTACTTTGACAATTTTTATGAATAACAAAATTATTATTCATGTTCTTCTTTTTCTTTTAGAACGCTATAATTACATTCTTCATTGTTACATTTTAGATATTTGCCCTTTTCAACCATAATGGTTTCACACTTTGGACAAATTTCTTTAGTAGGTCTGTTCCAAGTCATAAAATCACATTCTGGATTATTTTCACACCCATAATATCTTCTGCCTTTTTTAGTCTTTTTAATAAAGACTTCTCCACTACATTTCGGGCAAGAGACACCCTCAACTTTTTCATATAATGGTTTAGCATTTCTACACTCTGGGAAACCAGGACATGCTAAAAATTTACCATATCTGCCAATTTTGATTACCATGTTTCTACCACATTTATCACATAGAACGTCAGAAACTTCATCCTTTATTTCAATTTTGCCTATTTTTTCTTCAGCGTATTCAATTGTATTATGAAAATCAGGATAAAATTTTCTAAGTACTTCTTTCCATTGTATATTTCCAGTCTCTACTTCATCTAGTTCTTTTTCTAGTGCTGCCGTGAATTTAACATTCACTATATCTTCAAAATATTTTTCCATTATCTCGTTAACAATTTCACCTAATTCAGTAGGAAAGATATTTTTCTTTTCTTTAGAAACATAGCCTCTTTTTTGTATGGTAGATATAGTTGGTGCATAAGTACTTGGTCTACCAACACCATTTTCTTCTAATGTCTTTACTAATGATGCTTCTGTATATCTAGGCGCTGGTTGAGTAAAATGTTGTTTTTGGCTTAAATCTATTAAATTTAAAATAGAATCTTTATTAATATTTCCAATTTTTTGGTTATCTTCTGTTTCATCTGAAATATTATATACTTTTAGGAATCCCTCGAAGATTAAAACAGAACCAGAAGCATTAAATCTGTAATCTCCTCCATTAATTTTAATTGATTTTGTAGCGTATTTTGCGGGTTTCATTCTACTTGCAACAAATCTGTTATAAATCAACTTATATAATCTAAATTGATCCCTTGATAATGACACTTTTATATCATCAGGGTAGATATCAACATAAGTTGGTCTTATAGCTTCATGGGCATCTTGTACATTACTTTTTTTATTGCTTGAGATTTTATTATTATTAACATACTCTTCTCCAAAACTACTTGAGATATATTCTTTTACAGCTTTATCCGCATCATCAGATATACGAGTTGAATCAGTACGAAGATAAGTAATAAGTCCTATAGTACCTTTTCCTTTTACATCTATACCTTCGTATAATTGCTGAGCTATTCTCATAGATTTAGAAGTTGTAAAATTCAATTTCTTGGCAGCTTCTTGTTGAAGAGTACTTGTAATAAACGGTAGAAGTGGTTTTTTTAGCCTTTCACTTTCCTTAACATCACTTACAATATATTCTTTATCTTTAAGGTAATCAATAATTTCATCAACTTGTTCTTTAGAAGATATTTTCATTTTTTTATTTTTACCATAGAATGTAGCCGTGAATTCGTCTTTGGATTTCTTGTCTTGTAATTTTGCATCTAATGACCAATATTCTTCTGGAATGAAACTATTAATTTCTTCTTCTCTATCACAAATAAGTTTTAGAGCAGTTGACTGGACCCTTCCTGCACTGAGTCCTTTTTTAATCTTTTTCCATAGTAGCGGACTAATCTTATATCCGACTATTCTGTCCAATATTCTTCTAGCCTGTTGAGCATCAACTAAATCCATGTTAATTTCTCTAGCTTCTTTTATAGAATTTTTAACTGCATTTTTTGTAATTTCATTAAAAGTTATTCTGTAAAATTTTTTGTCCTCTAAATTAAGAGAAAATAACAAATGCCATGATATAGCTTCACCTTCACGGTCAGGGTCAGTAGCTAAATAAACTTTATTAGCCTTCTTCACTTCTTTTCTAAGAAGTTTTAGGAGTTCTCCTTTACCTCTTATAGTTATATATTTGGGCTCAAAGTCATTTTCTACATCTACGCCTAACTGACTTTTGGGTAAATCTCTTACATGTCCCATTGAAGCTTCAACTTTATAATTGCTACCTAAAAATTTTTTTATAGTCTTTGCTTTTGCAGGCGATTCAACTATTACTAAATTCTTTGCCATTTTTACCCTCCACTACAATTTTTTAATAAAATATTTGTTTGGCAGTTGTTTTATTACGCCCTTAAGTTCCAGTTTTGTTAATATCAACCCAAGTTCACTAATTGGTATGTTTGACTTAATATGTATATCGTCAATAAATAAAGGTTCTAAACTTAAACAAGAATACACTATTTTTTCAATTTCTGCAAGTCCTAAAGTAATATTTTCTGAATTTTTTTGTTTTTCATTGCTGAAACTTACAGAAATTTCCTCTAAAATATCATCAATATTAGTTACCATTTTAGCACCCATTTTAATCAAATTATTAGTACCTTCACTTAATTTGTCCGTTATCCTGCCAGGGATACTATAGACATCTTTCCCTTGTTCTAACGCTTGGTCAGCAGTTATTAGCGAACCACTTTTTCCTGCAGCTTCTATAACTAAAACTCCATCACTAATTCCACTAATAATTCTGTTTCTAAGAGGAAAGTTACCTGGTTTTGGAATTTGATTAACTGGAAATTCAGATATCAGTGCTCCATTATGACTAATGTCATCCATTAATTTATAATTTTCCTTTGGATAACATATGTTAACACCAGACCCAAGTACGGCATATGTTTTACCTTTGCCTTCTAAAGCACCTTTATGAGCAGCAGTATCTATGCCTCTAGCCATCCCACTAATAATTATAATTCCCATTTTTGCTAATTCTCTTCCAAAAAGTTTTGCTACTTCTCTACCATATTCTGTACATCTTCTAGCTCCCACAATAGCTATGATAGGTAATTTTTCTTCTAAATCACCTTTTACATAGATACCATAAGGGTAATCATAAATATTTTTCAAGTTTTCTGGGTACAAATCATCATCAATAGAATAAAATTTAATATTATTCTTATTTATTCTGTTATAATATTCTATTATCTTTTCTTGGTTTCTAGACTCTATAATTGATTTTCTATCTATTTCTCTTAAGCCCTTTACTTCACTAAGTTCATCAGTTGCTTTCCAAATATTCTTTGGTTCATCAAAATAATTCAATAAGTATTTTATCTTCTTAAGCCCAATACCTTTTATATTATTTAACCATAACCAATAGTGTTCCTTTTCCATAACACTCCCCATACACATCATCCTCTAATTCTTTTTTAGTTATTTACTCCTGATTTTTCTAATTAGTTTTTTCACTTTCGGCACCCAAAACTCCCATAGATTATAATAAAACTTGTTAACCACTAAATCAAACTCACCTATATACTCCACAAAATCACCATTAAATCCCTTTTTAAACCTATATAAACCATACAAGTGATGATTCGGGTCAAGATCACCTGAAATCCCCCTAAAATCATACAATGTACAACCATAATCCATAGAATATGATATCATATGCCACTGTAATAAGTAATTAGGCATCAGGTTTCTGTACAAGTTATCACTTGCTCCATATAGATACCATGATTTATTACCATTCAACAATACGATTGCACCTGATACTATAATACCTTCTGGATTTTTGTTAGCTAGCTCTGTCATTTCTGGAATTTCTTTTTGTAATTTATTAATTCTATCTTCATTGGGTTTCTTAGAATTTTCTTCTTTATCCAAGTCTTTAACAGCTTTATCTAATGCTTTCTTTACATTATATTTTGCCATGAACAGTTTCATTTTCCCCTGTTTTTCCATGGTATTATACATATCACTAAAGTACTTTAACGGCCTTGTGATAAAATCATCTCTTGAACCTGTAACTCTCATTATTCTTTCAAATTCTTTTAGGTCTTCTATACTACCTTCATATATTTCGATACCTTTTTTTTCTGCTAACCTAATATTATATCGAGTTTTATGATGAAAACTTTTGAATAAAGTATCTTTATCCTTATCTACATCTAACTTAAACACAAACCTTGGTTGAATTCCTTCAAAATCAAGATTGGTTCCTTTGTGTGCGTAACCCATATCTTTTAATGATTTAATCAATTTAGTATTATCTATACCATCTTCTCGTATATCTCCATCAATAGTTCTTTCCTTATAGATTATACATGGATCTATCTTCACAAAAATTGCTTTTGATTTCTTGGCATACTGTTTCAACTGATTTGTGAATTCTTTCACTAAATCTATATTTTTATAATCAAGAACATACCCTCTTGGAGCATATAAAATATATCTTGATATTCCTGGTAATTTTCGTCTTAATAGCATAGCCGTAGCTTGTAATTCCTTTTTACTATTTTCTAGTCCAACCAATTCTTTAGTCCATTCTCCAATACACTTTAAGTTACCCCATTCTACGGATTGTAAAGCATGTCCATTAGGGTGATTTTCATTGAATAAAGTGAATTTTTTTTCATCTATGTGTGTAACAAATTCCATTAACTTTTTACCTCCGAAATGTATGTCCTTTTTATATTCTCTTTTACAAAAATAGGCGAGACTTTTATCTCAACCATCATTTTATCTGTATTATCTATACCTGTTATATCAACAATAGTGTATTGCATATTTGGTCTTCCTAGTATCTCTAAAGGTTTTCCTTTATAATATATCACTGTTTTATTTCTAAATAAAAACCTGTATATTTCTTTCAAATAATATATAAAGACAGAACCAAATTTGGAACCTATAGGTTTTTTAATTAGACCCATTCCACAATAAAATCCCATGGGAACTATTCCTATAGTTTTATCCTTTTTTGATTTATAACTATTTCCATAACCTATATATTCTCCTGCTTTAACTTTTTTAGCATATATGACTTTCGCCCTAATGTTAGCTGTTTTTTTTAATCCTACTCTTTTTTTACTGTTGCAAGGACCATATAAAGCATTACCTAGCCTTACCATATTATAATGAGCTTCTTTATAATCTATCGTATTTTCACTATTACATATATGATAAATCAAGTTGTTATAGTGTTGATTAAAGAAAGTTATATATTTATCAAACTTTTCTTTCTGTCCCAATACATAAGACCTATTGTTTTTATATGTTGTTGCAAAATGAGAATATACTCCTTCTAGTATTGCATAAGTAGATTTTTTACATAGTGATTCAACTTCTTCCAATTGGTCATAATTTATGCCAAATCTATTCATTCCCGTTTCTACTTTTAAGTGAAACTTGATTTTTTTCTTATAATTATCTGTCCAATTAATTAATTTTTTTAATTGGCTTAATGAACAAATGCTCATAGTAATATTATTCTCATAGACTATTTCAAATTCCTCTGTGGGACCCATTAAAAAAATAGATTGTTCTAAACCATTTTTTCTAAGTTGAACACCTTCATCAAGTAATCCTACTCCAAAATAATCCACATCATCCCTTAATGCTTTTGCAATTTCTCCACTACCATGTCCATAAGCATTACCTTTTACAACTGCCATAATCATAGTATCATTATTTAGTTGTTCTTTAATTTTGGATAGATTATAATATAGGTTATGAAGGTTAACTTCCAAATAGATATCAGACAATTGTTTTCCTCCTCAAATCATTCTATTAATTTCCCTAAGTTAACATTATAAACAGTTTATGGAATAATATCAAGTTACTATTTTTTAATCTAGGTAGTTACGGTCAAGAGATCTATATTGTATTGCTTCTGCTAGATGTTTCTCCTCAATGTCATTTTTACCTTCTAGATCCGCTATTGTTCTTGCGACTTTTAATATTCTATGATATGCTCTAGCACTCAAATCAAGCTTCTTGAAGGCTAATTGCATCATTTCCCTTGACGAATCATCTAACTTACAATATTTATCAATCTGAACCACGCTTAACATTGAGTTAAAATATATCTTAGAATCTTTATATCGCTGCTGTTGAATCTTATGGGCTTTCATTACTCTGTTTTTAATATCTTTTGAAGACTCCATCTTCTTTTTATTATTAAGATCATTGTAATTAACATTATTGGCCTCTACATGCAAATCTATTCTATCAAGAAGTGGTCCTGATATTTTATTGACGTATCTTTTTATTTGTAGTGGAGTACAACTGCATTTTTCTCTGTCGGGATAATATCCACATGGACACGGATTAAGAGACGCTACAAGCATGAAATTCGCTGGATATGTAATTGTTGCATTTACTCTAGAAATTGTTACCTTGCCATCTTCTAGTGGTTGTCTCATTACTTCTAATACATTTTTGCTAAACTCAGGCATTTCATCTAGGAACAAAACCCCATTATGAGATAAACTGATTTCTCCTGGTCTCGGAATTCTACCTCCACCTGTCAATGCCGAATTAGATACTGTATGGTGGGGAGCTCTAAATGGTCTTTTAGTTACTAATGCCTGATCTGTGCTTAATAATCCAGCCACACTATATACTTTTGTTATTTCAATACTTTCTTCAAAAGTCAAGTCTGGTAATATAGTAGGTAATCTTTTTGCCATCATGGTTTTACCAGAACCAGGTGGTCCTATCATTAAAACGTTATGAGCTCCAGCAGCTGCAATTTCTAATGCCCTTCTTACATTTTCTTGTCCTTTTATATCACTGAAATCTATTGTATTTTCTTCATTGTTCCATGATTCTTTGAATAATTTTTCTATGTCAATTTTCTTTGGTTTCATTTTTATATCATCATTTAATAATTTGACTACTTCAGATAGATTATTAACACCAATAACATCAATACCTTCTACTACTGCACCCTCATCAACATTATCTAAGGGAAGGATACATCGTCTGAAGCCATTCTTATATGCTTTGTAAACAATAGGTAGTATACCATTTACTTTCTGCACTTCACCATTTAGAGATAATTCCCCAATAATTAATGTTTTATCCAATGATTTTGTATCTATTAACTCCATACATGCTAGAATACCAACAGCAATTGGTAAATCAAATGCAGGTCCTTCTTTTCTTATATCAGCTGGAGCTAAATTTACTGTTATTCTTTTACAAGGAAACTGAAATCCTGAATTGTTTATAGATGTTCTTACTCTTTCTATAGACTCTTTAACAGCAGAGTCTGGTAACCCGACCAAGTCAAGCCTAGGAAAGCCACTTGATATATCTACCTCTACTCCTACCATATATCCATCAATACCCATTAATGCAGCACTATAAACTCTGTTAAACATGTTGTCCCCCTTATCATATGTATATTTGGTTATGCAATAAAATGAAATGTTAAACAAATTAATAATTTATTTTGTTTAACTTATTAAAAGCATTAACCTTATTAGTAATATTTAGTATATAAGCAATTTATATCATTATATCATAAAATAATCATATTATTAATAACAAATTATCATTCCAATTAAATATAGTAAAAAATTAAATACCAGTTTCTATATTTTTTAAATCTATTACTCATACCAAATAAATTATAATAATAGAAATCAGCCCTCTATTAATATAGAAGAAACTAGTTCAAACCAAGTTGCTGAACATATGAAAAATATATGCGCACTTAAAAAAACGCCCATATTACTGCTTTAAAAATACAAAACGTATAATTATATGGCTTTAGTATTAAAAATCCATTTAAAGCCAAAATATGCAATTATAAGAAGATAATCATTCTTCTATTACAGCTAATTAAATCCAAAATTGACTATTTCCTTAATTCATAAGCTTTTCCAACACTTCCTCCTAATTTTTCCCATAGATAATTATGTTCATCTACTGCACAAGAAAAATCTTTATTCTTCCAATTGTATAATATGCTTAATAATTTTTTTCTATCTGAATACTCTGATACAAGAACTTCTGTAATTAAATAATCCACTCTTTCCTCAGTAATTTCAATTTCACCCCATATTTCATCAGCAACAATTTTTGTATTAGCCATCATATGCATTTCTTCCCAAACTTCTTCTTCACATCTTACATATACTTTTGTTAATTCAGTTTTTTGAATGAGTTCTTGATACTTAGTATCATCTATCTGTTCTATTTTATTTGAACATCCAGTCATTGCTATAATTATTAATATTGTTATAAACATCCCATTTTTTTTCAAGTCTGTCACCTCTAGCTAGTTAAACATTTATAATTGTATAATTAGAATAAGTTTCCCTTTTATACTAGCTTTTCCAATCTGAATTAGGATTATTATATTCATGCTAAACTAACAAGTGTTATATTATTCCATACACGAAAAGAAGCTATGCCTCGTCTTCCGTCGTAACTTTCCTATAAAAAACAAAAAAAGGTTTCCCCTAGGGGCAATGTCATTAAGTTAAGG
>NZ_BTPT01000086.1:0-204 GCF_054408565.1 Vallitalea sediminicola | reverse complement strand
CATAGGCTCATACCATTTTTTGTGAGGCATTCTACCGTATAGTATGAGCTGTTTTACAGTAAAATCAGTAGTAGAACCATGATGTTGACTTAACGCAGCTAATCTCTTAGCTATCTTTTTAGCAGATAGATTTTTTATATCTTCTTTCTCTATTAATATATTTCCTTTTTGGTATTCAAGTTTTTTTGTAATATTTTTCAGTAC
>NZ_BTPT01000085.1:0-1584 GCF_054408565.1 Vallitalea sediminicola | reverse complement strand
CCTTGTATACTAAATATATAAGAAAATCTCATATATTTGTATACTCTCCTTCCTTTTTTTAAATGTGTATATATTTATCCTGTATAATATAAATATAGAACGTTGTGGAGTATTTCATTTTATTCCTTACAGCTATGACTGTTTCGAGGAGGGTATACCCACAACTATTATCTTCAGTATTAATTAGCTGGTTAACGCTCGACGTTTTATTTACAAGGTCATACTGATAATAGGTCGTGGTTCTCACAATGTTCAATTATATTTATTTAGGAGGTTCTATCCCATGCTTTTTATCGGTATCGATGTTGCTTCTACCAAACATGATGTTGCTATTGTTAGTGATTCTGGTGAAATACTAGTTTCTCCTTTTACTATTTCAAACTCTCTTGATGGATTTAAAATACTCCATACGGAAATTTCTTCCCATATGGAGCCTCTTGATTACGTCCATATAGGGCTTGAAGAAACAGGTATTTATTCTAATAACATTCGCGATTTCCTTTCTGCTGCTGGTTTCTCGGTTTACATGATTAATCCAATCCTTACCCATCACAGTAGAATGGCTCATTCCCTCAGAAACACTAAAACAGACAGAATTGATTGCCTATCAATTTGTAGGTATATCGCTCATAATTTCTCTGCTCTTAAGCCCTATATATCTACAATATACACTACTTCTGAGCTTAAGTCATTATCAAGATTAAGGATTGATAAATTAAAAATCATATCCAAATCTAAGATGGAGTTTACTAGGCTTCTTTATATTATTTTTCCTGAGTTTGTTAAGCATTTTAATCAACATTCTCTCTGGGCTATGAAGCTCTTTTCTCAATATCCTACTCCTAGTAAAATTGCTAACATGCACCTTAAAACACTTGTTGGTATTATTAAAATCAAGGGCGATAGACTTACTGCTGCTAAACTCATTAAATCTCTCTCCAAATCTACTATCGGTAATCCATCTCCTACTAATGTGGTTCTTATTAATACTATTATTAGTGATATCATTCACTTCAACAAGCAACTTGACCTTATAGATTCACAGCTTGATATGTTAATGCAAGATTTTAAATTCATTACCTCTATTCCTGGTGTTGGTACTGTTCTTGGTGCTACTATTATTGGTGAGATTGGTGATGTTAATAGGTTTAATGCTCCTTCACAGTTGCTTGCTTTTGCTGGGCTTGATCCATCTATTTATGAATCTGGTAACTTTAAATCTAATAAGTGTAGGATATCTAAAAGGGGCTCCAAGTACTTAAGAACTGCTGTTTTTTCCGCCTCTAGAGTAGCTTGTGTTGGTAATTGTCAAGATAATAAATTCAAGCGTAAATATGCTCGTAAAAGAACCGAAGGTAAACATCATAATTCTGCTTTGTGTAGTGTTTCTAAAAATATGATTAATACTATATTTGCTATGCTTAAATCTGGTGAAACATTTAGTTATACTGCATAGCTCTTATATATGTTCATATGTTTTAAAAATCAGGGTGAAAATACCCTTATTAATGATGTACTAATTTAATGAAACTGCTTTTATTATTTTTTATAATCTTTTACTTGACTTTTGTATAGCTGGCTCCT
>NZ_BTPT01000084.1:0-16659 GCF_054408565.1 Vallitalea sediminicola | reverse complement strand
GACAATTCTTAGCTGGTCTTTCAAAATTCTAGTTCATCATCATCTACGTAGACTGAACTTGATTTGAATACTCAAATCTGATTTTCATGCTTTATGTTGCTAAGTGGAAATTGCCCATATCTAAATCCAATAACAAATCAAACGGTGATACGTTCTTATCTTGATAACCATTAAATAAGTTATAAGCAAGTTTAACTAACGCCCTTGAACTATTGCAAAAATCTACCCTACAATCATATAAACAATCTGGTTTAATTTGGTGGTGTTCAAAGTTGTAGATATTGTTCACCTTCCTATGTACATCAGTATTACCAGCAATAATATAAAATAATGCCAATCGCTCTACATCCCTAGGATATGTATTTTCTCTTTGCAACAAATTTAGTACTCGTTTTTTATGTTCCATGGATAAAAATTTCATCTGTTTCACACTCATTTAATTAGTTTTTGAGAAACTTTGAAAAAATACCCCTCATATCTATAGGCAAAAAAACAAGGGGGTGGACCAAAAAAGCAAAGAATTTTCAAAATAAAAATCCCCCCATTACTTAAACGTTTTTAGCAAGTATTGCCTTAATTTTTTCACGAAAAATTTTTAATGATTAAGTTTTATAAATTTAGCCAATAAAAAAAGTCCCCTATTTTATTAAAAAATTAGGAACTAATATATTATGCAAATGCCTCCCATCGCTCTTAAGCAATTTTAAAGGCACTTTCTGGATATTTTATCTTATTAAGGTACAATTCTCTTACATAGAATGAATCCAATCAATTCCACCTTAAAAACAAACTGAATCTTAATACTCAACAACTATTTATTGAAATAGTTCTGTGAAGAACTATCATAAAATTCACAATTATCGTCACTACCACTGATTTTGGTGCAAGTCCATATCCTTTGAAACGAAAATCTTTTGCCAAAGTATCATTGGCTCCCAACGATAACTAAATGGTGAATTAGCAACAACAGCATCAAACTCTAACTTATTTGCAGGATTTAACTCATTCAGAATATCCCAATCATTTAATAAAAAATCACCATTAAATAGTTGAAATTCTGTATCCTTTAATCCATGTAGTAACATATTCATTCGAGCAAGGTTGTAAGTAGTAATATTTTTTTCCTGTCCATAAATCTGCCCTATAGAATTTGTTCCTAACTGTTTTCTAACATTGATCAAAAGCGAACCAGATCCACATGCAAAATTAAGAACTCTTTTCACCTTTTTTTATTACCTGTGCTTGGATCTTGACTGTCTAGTGCAACTATCCTTGAAAGAATCGTGGAAATTTGCTGTGAAGTATAGAATTCTCCTGCTTTTTTTACCAATTAAATACTCATATGCAGGTAAGTCACTTTCATTCGGAAATTCAGAAAGACCTTCTGCTATTTCGGTAATAATATAACATAATACCTTATTACACGAACTATAATTTTTCCCAAGTTTATTAGAATCTAAAATCTCCATAATAGCACCAAGCTTAGACAACATATTTTTACCTTTACTCGTCCTTGTATTAATTTCTTCTTTATTAAAGATGATACCTACTCCTATTTTATCAAAAGACTTAATCATATCCAGTATTTCAGAAAGTGAGGAAGCCATTTGGGATATGGAAATTTTTTTATCCATATTGTTTACACTCCCCTTATCTAGTATGAACCTTAATCGAAAAATAACATCAGCTATATCGAATTTAAAACTTCCTAATGTCGTTTTAATTTCAAGTACATCTATAGCTACTCTTTCCCCAAACACACTTCTTATATTTCTTCCCACTGCCACATGGACATGGATCGTTTCTACCCACTTTTTTAATAATCCTCATTTGTTCCCTTGGAATGCTCCTAAGATTTGGCTTTTCATATTTCACAAATATCTCATTAGGCGTGTATCCGTTATTTTCCCAGATTCGAGTATTGTTAGCCAGATCCATGACAAGCTACATCACTTCATTGATTTGCTTTTCATTCTTAAAATTAACGCCCTTTTCATTAATAGAATCAAATATCAATTCAGTAGAAAAACCAAACTGGCATATTACCCACATCACCATCTCGTTATGCTACCCCAGAACAAATTACAAGGTTTGTAGGGTGTAAAAGTTATAAGGTTAATCCCTACTATACAAATCCCTAGTATACACTTTTTCCTCTACGTCCAATATATCATCAGCCATCCTATTAGTCACAATAACATCACTAATCTCCTTAAATTCATTTAAATCTCTAATCACTCTTGAGTTGTAGAACTCATCTTCTTTAAGTGCTGGCTCAAATACTACTACTTCAATACCTTTAGCTTTAATTCTCTTCATAACACCTTGAATAGATGATTGTCTAAAGTTATCTGAATCCATTTTCATAGTTAATCTATATACCCCTACAATTTTAGGTTTTCTACTTATGATCATATCAGCTACATGGTCTTTTCTTGTTCTGTTGGCATCTACTATTGCTGCCATAATGTTTTGAGGCACATCTGAATAATTGGCTAATAACTGTTTTGTATCTTTAGGTAAGCAATATCCACCATAACCAAAGGATGGATTGTTATAATGACTTCCTATTCTAGGATCTAAACATACACCTTCAACTATTTGCTTTGTGTCTAGTCCTCTTACTTCTGCATAAGTATCAAGTTCATTAAAGTATGCTACTCTCATAGCAAGGTATGTATTTGAAAATAGTTTTACAGCTTCCGCTTCTGTTGAATTCGTAAATAAGACGTTAATATCTTCTTTAATAGCACCTTGTACTAATAAATCAGCAAACTT
Source organism: Vallitalea sediminicola (assembly GCF_054408565.1). Classification (NCBI taxonomy): domain Bacteria; kingdom Bacillati; phylum Bacillota; class Clostridia; order Lachnospirales; family Vallitaleaceae; genus Vallitalea; species Vallitalea sediminicola. The sequence goes on along the minus strand of NZ_BTPT01000084.1, from coordinate 13,881 downwards.
CTTAGCTCTTTCTGATTGCTCCCCTACAATAATTCTTGATGGATATAAATTATCATATAAAGCTTTACCTTCTCTTAAAAACTCTGGTGAAAAGATAATGTTATCTGTTTCAAACATAGCTTTTACTTTTTCTACATATCCTACTGGTACGGTTGATTTAATAACCATTACTGCATCTGGATTAATAGATAATACATTAGCAATAACTGCTTCAACGGTTCTTGTATTAAAATAATTCTTCTCAGCATCGTAATTTGTAGGTGTTGAGATGATAACATATTCTGCATCTTTAAATGCTAAGTAATTATCTGTTGTTGATATCAAGTTTAATTCCTTTGTTGCTAAAAAATCTTCTATCTCTTTATCAATAATCGGTGATTTCTTATTATTGATCATATCAACTTTTTCTTTAATAATATCAAGTGCTATAACTTCATTATGTTGGGATAATAATACTGCATTTGATAATCCAACATAACCTGTTCCTGCTATTGTAATTTTCATTTCTATGTTGCCCCCTTTAACTTACTTTGGTTTATTTACTCTTCAACCTCATAATACTCTTTATACCACTTTGCAAATCGGTCTAATCCTTCATCAAGACTTGTACTTGGTTTAAATCCAAAATCTTTTTCTAGTTCAGATACATCAGCATATGTTTGATATACATCCCCTGGTTGCATAGGAAGTAATTCTTTTTCTGCTTCATGTTCAATAATTACATATTTTATTAATTTCTGTTCTAATATGTCTACAAAATTCTTTAAGCTTTCAGGATTATTATTACCAATATTATAAACTTTATATTTTACACCATCTTCATTAGGTTCTGGTGCTTTATCCATAACATTAATCACACCTGTCACAATATCATCAATATAAGTAAAATCTCTATACATATCTCCAAAATTATAAATCTGTATCTTTTCACCTTTTACTAATTTATTAGTAAATTTGAAATATGCCATATCAGGTCTACCTGCTGGACCATATACAGTAAAGAAACGAAGTCCCGTTGCTGGAATATCATATAACTTAGAATATGCATGTGCCATTAACTCATTTGACTTCTTAGTTGCAGCGTAAAGTGATACAGGATTATCTACTTTATCCTCTGTAGAATATGGAACTTTTTTATTAGAACCATAAACAGATGAAGATGATGCATAAACTAAATGTTCTACTGGATAATTACGGCAAGCCTCTAATATATTAAAAAATCCTGTTATATTAGAATCAATATATGCTTGAGGATTATCAATAGAATAACGCACTCCTGCCTGCGCTGCTAAATTAACAACTATATCTGGATGATACTGTTCGAAAATAGAGTCAACCGCTTGTTTATCCGCCAAATCATCTTTTATAAATGTAAAGTTTGGAGATGATTTAAGCTGGGATAAACGATATTCTTTTAAGTTTACATCATAATAATCATTTACATTATCGAATCCGATAATTTTATTATCTGAAATAAGAGCTTTGGCTAAGTTAGAACCTATAAAGCCAGCTGCTCCTGTAATTAAAATTGTTAAATTCTTATGTGACATTACATTCCATCCTTTCATAATCGCTAAAATATATTTTTTATAATTTTAATATAATTAAAAAATTATCGCTCCGAGGTTATTTCTAGGATAAGGATTAAAAAAACATAATGTTTTTTCGACAAAATCCGTACCACCGGGGAGCCTAGCTCACGTGCGGTTTTCGCGTGAGCTTGCTATTAGTATCCTCCAATCAATTTATTTTAATATAGGCAACTCTAACCAATTACCCATTTGAATTTCAAATTCTTCAGGCCTAAACATACCCATACCACTTTCATGGAAAAATGTAAGTTCACCAAAAATCACCTTATCGTTAATATAATAAAAATCAACTCTTACGTGTGGAAAACCTTGAGATAATTTTTTGCTCAGCATTAACATTTCATTTAATTTTTGCGGCCTTTGAATTTTAACCGATTCATCCTTTTGATATTTAATTTCGCCTTTAATTTGTTTCCAATTAAGATCATAAAAATTTCTCTTGTGATTTTTGAATCGAGCAAAATCGACCTCAATAATTTTGGGTTCTCCATCAAAACAAAAAATTTTGTAATCTCTTAATTCACCAGTTTCAACTTCTTCTAAATATTTTTCACATATTATTCTTGGTTTTATATCTTTATAAACCCATTCGCGATTTTGCCAAAAATAGTTTGTTTTTAACCATCGTTTCATCTTTTGAAATTCATTTTCCCAATTCATTTCATATTTATTATTGCAAATAGTATTAAACCCGGATCCATGGGTTCCTTTAAAAACAAATCTATCAGGAAGTTTTTTTATATCAATATCATCAACAGATTCATAAACACCATATAACTCGTTTAAATACTCTGACCCAATCTTTTCTGATATAAACTCCCTTACTTCATACTTATCAGCACACTTCGTTGCTAACGGATCATTCCATTTTAGTTTGAGCCACTGGAGCTTATCATTGAATTTTACCGGATTGTCCAACTCTACCTCTCTATTTAATCTTGATTTAAATTTCTTTTTTATAAACTTTTTGTCAGAAATAAGGTATTTATAACGTATTACCTTTGACTTATCATATGTTCCAACAATATATTGATTCCTTTTCAAAATACTTCTAATTTTATCACCCAATAAAATCTCCCTCTTTCTTTGCTAATTTTATAATCTTTCTCTCACAATACAACGCTGAAAAAATAGAAGTTATTAGAATTGCTACTGTAGTCGCAATAGCAGGCCCACTGAGTCCAAATAGTTTTACAAATATAATATCTAATCCTAAATTTAGTATTGCCCTAAAAATATTAATTGTTTGTTGTAATTTATGTTTCTTATTTGTATTATAATATAACATATAAAATACAGATAGATATCTAAATACACTCCCAACCATTAAAATGTTAAATATTCTAACGGATTCTATATATCTTTCACCATATAAAGTTACAATTATCGGCTCAGCAAAAAACATAACCAGGATATGAGCTATTGTACTAAGTACCAAAATAATAAATCTTTCTCTATAAAAAAAATTCTTAATCTTTTTATGATTATTATTAGCAAAATATGCAGACACACTCGATGCGTAATAACTAGAAATTACAAAAGCAAATCCCGCAATATTATTAAATAATTTATATGCCGCATTATATATACCAACATCTTCCGTAGTCATAAAATGTTTTATAATTGCTGTATCTCCAAAGTTAATTAGATATAGTCCTGAAAATCCAAATAATTGCCATAATGAAAAATTCAAAACTTCCTTAAACCATGATCTATCAAACTGGAATTTCCCAATATCTTTTTTTTGCATTCCCAAAATGTATGTTAATACTGTAGCATGGCTAATAATATTAAGAATGATAAGCGCCTGTACATCAAAAGATATTGATATAATCAAAATAATATAAATTACTTTTGCTGTAACCGAAAGCATGCTCGATAATAGTTGTCTGTTTACTGCTAAAAAATATTGACTTAAATAATCCTCCGCTACACTTACATATAGCCATATCAAAATAAGAAATGATACTTCTATCCCTATATAATCATTGATTTGTTTTCTAAAAGCAGCAAATATTACGCTTGTAATTATTAAACTAAAGAAGATAATGATGTTTCTAGCCCAAAATGTTTTATTTATGTTCCCATTCTTTGCTTTTTCTTTACTTCCATAATAGAGTATTGAAGATGAACTCCAACTAAAACCAAAAGTTGTTATTAAACCAATAAGCATAAACGCTACTGAAAAAACACCAAAGTCATTTACACTTAGTTTTCTTACAATAAATATATTGGTGATTAAACTTAGTACCATAGTTAATACTTTTAATAATGAGTATATAATAAAGTTTTTTCTTTTTTTCAAATTACTAGATATCTTTTTATTCAAAACGCCCACTCTTTCAAATTTTTACTTTTCACCAAAACCATTATTAACTTTATTGTGATTTCTATCAAATATAAAACAACTAAAAATACAAACAAAAATGTATAAAATTATACCTTTAAATGCTATTGCTGAAATGATATTTCCAAAAGACACTCTATGGAAACTTATTACTAAAGGTGAAAGCGATATATAAAAAACTAAAGATTTCCAGTTTTTATTGCTTATCCTTTTATCTAATCTTTGCAACATATATCCTATAAATAAATACATAAAAAATACGCCAAAATAACTAAAATTCCAGTACGCTTCTAAAATAGAAGAAAATGCAGTTCCAGCTATGGACCCTCTTAATGCCTCAGATGGAAAATACACATCACGAAATATATACCCAATTTGTTGAGGTTTATTACCCGGATAAATAATTGAGGGTATCATTAGAAATATCCCATTAACATAACTCTTTCCTAATAATAAGTCAAATTTATTATTGGAATTAATATAAAACATATTAAAATTACCAAAAGGAGCTCCAAATTCATTACTACCTGGATTTAAAGCTTTTACTATCCTTTCTTTTTGAAATGCAAGTTCAAAAAATGTATTTTTATCTGTAAAAAGCAACGGTGCTATACCTCTATTGGCATATAAAAATCCCATTATTATATACAATAGTAAAACCATTATAATTAATTTAGGTCTTATACTCTTAATAGGTTTTAAATAAGTAACTCCAATAAAAATAATAATAATTATTGATAAAAGAACTCCTCTTTTCCCTAAATAAATATTAACAAACAAATAAGGCATCATATAAATAATAAATCTCAATATCTTCATTTTATTATTTTTCTTTCTCCTATTAATGTTTATTCCAATATATAATGAAAAAAAAGCAAAAGCAAAATCCGCAAAATAATTTACAGGCACCGTTACTGATAATTCTGATATTGCGCTTTGATAATAAGCTTTTCCTTGTATTAGTGCTGATATTCCTCCTACACGCATAAAATTTATTAATTCAAAACTCATAGAAATAAATGCAAAAATTAATGAGGATTTAATCAATACTTTTTCTTTTAAAAATAATCTACTTATATCTTTAAAAACAAAATTAGACTTTCCCTTATTAAAAAGATTATAAAATAGAATTCCAATTATAAATCCAATATTTGAAATACAAAATACACTTATGAAACTACCAACATCATATAAATCGCCAAATATATTAGCTAATCCTTCCCCCCAATACACATTAATTGGACCACTTAATCCGTATAGAACACTAAAAGCATAAAATACTATAGTTAGGTTAGAATAACTTTTACATATTGTTTTAATATAAAATACCAAAAATATACTCGTTATAATGCTTATTATCAAACTAATATCAATTAAATCCACTTGACTAAATGCTATAGATAAAAGATAAAGAATTATAAGAGTTATTGCCTTTAATAAATTTTTCATATTCAGGTTGTTTCCTCTCTATCGCAAATATATTAAACAAAAATTTAATACTCTTCATTAGTCACCTGTAAAGATAACCTAAACGAAACTCAAGTTATACGTGTTAAGCTAGCTTTACACTAAGTAACATTTAAAGAATATTACTCATAAACCACTAACCTATATCGTAGCTTTCTTTTTAGGTAATTTCAAATATTTTCCCATTTCATAATCAAACTTCATTGGTTCATACGGTTCACTTCCTGAAAAATGGAAAAATGTACATTCGCCAAAAATCACTTTATTATTTTCTATGTAGAAATCAACTCGAACATGTGGAAAGCCTTTAGAAAGAATTTTTGAATACTCTAGGATTTCATTTAATTCTTTGGGTCTTATCAATATTTCTCCACTATTTGGATAATGATTCTTAACAGTAAGATGATTCCATTCAAGATCATAAAAATCAAATTTTGTAGTATGTTCACCCCTATCAGTGGCCACAAAAAGACATTTTGGTTCTCCATTAAAACAAAATATCTTATAGTCCTTAGGACATTTTTCATCATTTGTTTTAATTAACTTTTCTACAATAATTCTAGGCTTAATATCTCTGTATACCCATTCGAGCGAGTCATAATAATGACTTATTTTTAACCATTTATTAAACATTTTCTTCTCTGTACCCCAATTAAACTTAGATTTATCAGTACAAATTAAATTTTGGCCACACCCATGTGTAACCTTCATCACAAATTCACTTGGTAGACTATCTATATTAATATCATCAACATTATCATATACTCCATATAAATCATTGAGTAAATGTCCTAAGCCCCTATCTTCTACAAACTTTCTTACTGAATATTTATCAGCACATATAGTTGCATTTGGATCATACCAATTAAGTTTGAGCCACTGAAGCTTTTCATTGAATGTCTGCGGATTTTTCACATTGAGTTTGTATCCAGCATGACGTTTAAATTCTATTTTAAGGATAGCTTCTGGCCGTATCTTGAATGCTGTAAATCTAATTAAATTAAACATATCTTGTATAAACTTTGGACGTTTCATAATAAAATCTTCTCCTTTTGTGCAATTTTAATTTTGTAATTTATATTCAAATAGATTCGATAAATCCCATTATCTCTTTTACACTAGCCTCTGCGGTATATCTACTCAATATTGTTTCCCTTGCACTTCTACCCATATTTATTGAATCATCAATATTATTTATCATTTTAAACATTGAATCTACAAGTGCATCTTGATTTCCAACTGGAATTAAAGCTCCATTGATACCATCTTCAATTAAATCAGCTGGTCCTGTTGGACAATTAGTAGATATGCAAGGTAATCCTACCGCCATAGCTTCCATAAGTGAGTTAGGCATACCCTCTGCATCAGATGAAAGAATAAATAAATCAGATTCTTGGAGAACTTCAACTATATTATTTGTCCTACCACAAAGCAAAACCTTTTGCTTTAAATTTAGTTCATCAATATAATCATTTAACTGATTAAATAATGAACCTTCTCCATAAATTTTCAAATTAATTTTTTCGTTATCTTTTGAAACTTGTGAAAAAGCTCTTAGTAGCATAAAATAATTTTTTTGTTTTTCTAATCTCCCAACTGTAACAAAATTACATATCTCTTTATTAATAAATACTTTTTCTTTTTGTACAAACTCATTTGCTATAGGATTTGGAAAAATCACCATACTTTTTTGCATGAATGGAGGAAAATATTCTAATTGGGTCTTATTCTGTACAATACATCTGTCAGAAAAAAATATTGACATATTGCGTAACCATCTGATTATTTTTTTACGTGGACTATATCTAGGATCAATTCGTATTGTTTCAATAACTTTTAAATGTAACCCTATTTTAGCAATTGATGTTATCAAACCAACATGCGTTATAAATGGTAATATTACATCAGGTTTTATCTCCTGAAATATATGCCTTATCGCTCTTATTTTTTCTACTTTGGCTAAATTATCGTATTCATTCTTTTTATGTTTAACTGTATGTATAATAACTTTTTTATCTAATGAATATTCATTTTCCAATCTATAAAATACAAGCAGATGAACATCTATTCCCAACTTTGCCAATTCACTTGTCCAAATAGATACAACTCTTTCGGCTCCGCCACTAGATAAAAAAGGTATTACAAAAAGGATTCTTTTCATCTTAAAACTTCCTATCTATAGTTTTTTAAACTAATTTTCAATAACTTCTTCCCACTTTTTTAATACATTATGTTTAGCAAATTCTTGAGATGTTATTTCTGCTTCTTCACCAAGTTGAATGGCAAATTCTCTATTAGAAGTAAGCTCTTTCATTGCTTCAATGAGCTTATCCGTAACGCCAATAGGAATCAACAATCCATTTTCACCATTTTGAATAACTTCATTCGCCCCAGCACAATCTGTTGATATGCAAGGCAAACCCATCATCATAGCCTCTAGCAAGGCATTTGATAATCCCTCATAATTAGACGAAAGCACAAACACCTCTGCATCTGCTATCTTTTCATGGATATCAGATACATTACCAGGAAGAAATACCGCTTCTACAAGCTCTAATTCTTGAATTTGTTTTGTTAGTACATCCCTTAATTTCCCTTCTCCATAGATATACAATTTATAGTCTGAATACTCATCATTTACTTTTTTAAAAGCACGAATTAGCATTGCATGATTTTTTTGCTCTAACAAACGTCCTACCGCTACTATTTTTTTTTCTTTATTATTTGAAGCTACTGTATTCACATGAATAGGATTTAATATAATTTCACTTTTATTTTGTACTCTTTTTGAAAAACAAGATTGAGCCCATTTTGTTTGAAATACAACACAATCTACAAGTGGATAAAGTATTCTTGTAGCAAGCCGTACAATTATAGACCTTCCATCTGAAGCTGGATCATTTCTCTCGGATACCACAATATGCTTATTAAGGCCAATACTTGCAAGTATTGTAATAATATTAATGCGAGCAACAAATGAAACTATTCTATCTGGTTTATTTTGAATAATATACTTTCGAATACCGTACATCCATTTTGGTAAATAGCTTATTTTTGATTTATTCTCATTACATATTGGTATTATCTTTATATTTCTATTTAATTGATAATCACACCTATTATTAAGTAATAATAGTATATCAACTTGCCATCCTTTTTCAGCATAGTGATTTGCTAGAATAGATATTACTCTCTCCGCTCCACCTCTACCCATACATCCTATTATAAATGCTATTCGTTTAACATCTTCTCTACTGTTCATTTTAAAAAACCTCACTGTATACTTTGTTCATTTTCTTTTTCACATCTTCTTTGTCAAATTGTGTGATTTTTTTAAAGTTATACAAACTCATGCGACTATTAATATTTTCAATCTTCATTAGTTTTTCTATACTTGCAACAAATCCATCTATATCATTGGGTTCCAATAAGTATCCACCTTTTGTGACTTCTATTAAATCTGTATTCCCTCTTATTTTCGAACAGATAACTGGCAAACCTGCCGCCATCGCTTCCATAAGTGACACCGAAAGCCCCTCTCTATATGAAGGGAATGCAAATATATCAGCAGCCTTATAAATCTTAGGTACATCATTTCTAAAACCTAAAAACATAACTTTATCATAAATCCCAAGTAACTTTGCTAATTGTCTTAAATAATCTTCTCTATCACCACAACCACAAATTATGTAAAACACATTTCTATTATCTATCTTCGCTAATGCTTTAATAATAACTTCATGATTTTTATTCTTATTCAACTCTCCTACTGACAGTATAACAAAAGCAGCTCTTGGTACTCCTAATTCTTCGCGTTTCTTACCTCTATCAACAGTAACTCCACTTAATTTTTTAGTATCTACACCTATACCTGGTACATATTCAATTTTCTTTGCCTTAAACTTCTTGGCTCTTTCATAATCCTCTTGATTGATTGTTATCAGCACATCAGTATATCTTGATAAAAACTTCTCAATCGGATAGTAAGCTAACCAGTTAATAATAGGTGATCCCTTATAAAAGTGAAAACCATGTGCAGTATAAATAACAGGAAAAATCCCCACAGATTTAGCTGCCAGCCTAGCTAATACTCCACCCATAGGTGAATGACAATGTACTGCATCAAAATTCTCTAATTTCATTATTTTCTTCAGTTGTTTATATGCTTTTATATTCTTTATTGAAAAAGGAGATCTTTGAATATCAAAATGATGTCTTACAATATCAAGAGCATCCAATCTCTCATTTTCATCTTCAAAATTTGCAGCGCAATGTATTTCAAATCCTAAAGATTTTAATACTTCTATATTCCCTTGCTCAAACAAATAAAATTGTCTACTAACAGTTGAGACAATCAATATTTTTTTCACCTATAACCACCAACCTAATCTTAAACTTTTATTCCCAACGTCACTCTGATACTCTTAATAACCTTATCTGCTGTCTGACGTTCTCCATTTTGTAACTGTACATCCTTAAGTAAAACAACTCCATCTCCACAAAGAACCACGATACCTTCATCTTTAATAATCTTAATAACTTTCCCAGATATTCTGCCTTCATATATAGGAATCTTATATTCTTCACAAGACCATATATATAATTTCTCTTCATTATAATAGGTGAACGCCCCTGGAAAAGGATACGTCAATGCCCTAACTAAGTTATATATTTTTTTAGAACTCCACTCCCAGTTAATCCATCCATCTTCAGGATTTCTTGCACAAGTATATGTCGCTTTTGAATTATCTTGTTTTTCAGTATTAAATGTTTTATCTTCAAGCATTGGAACTGCTCTTAACATTAGTTTCTTAAACGCCACTAAACATTTATCTAGCAAAGAATTAATATCATCCTGATAGTAAATATCTACGAATTCTCTATCTACAATATCTCCATTGTCAACCTCTTTATCTAAATAAAATAAGTTAACAGCTGTTTCTTTCTCTCCATTAATCAATAACCAATTTAATGGTGCAAAACCTCTATATCTTGGTAATGGTGAAAAATGAGTACCAAGTGCAGCAATACTAGCTTTTCTAACTACATTTTCAGGAATCATTCTTCTGTAGCCAAAGCTCATAATATAATCTACTGATTGTAAATCATCAACTACTTTTGCTATTTCCTTTTTAGTTGCATTAAGACGGTATTGATAATTTGCTTCTATACATTTTTCAATAGATCTTTCATAAAATTGTTCGTATTCATGGCTATGCTCTTGTTCAATAAAAACATGCAATATACTATAATTTAATTCTGACAAAACTTTTATTGCCTCATATCCAACTTTACTACCTATAAAAAGTACATATTGCATAAAATCAACCTTTCCTATAAATTTAATGAACTATCTTTAGTAATAGAATTGTTCTTCGTAGTTTTTTGTTCAATGAACACATCCTCTCTCTTCAATACCGATACAACCGTCTTAAAAAATATCTTTATATCAAGCCATAAAGACAAATTATTAATATAGTATATATCATGTTGAATACGTTCTTTCCATGGCACTGTATTTCTATAATATGCTTGATTAAATCCTGTAATTCCAGGTCTTATTTCCAATTTGCGTTCTTCATTACCTTCATATAATTCTCTATGCTCTGGCAAATCCGGTCTCGGTCCAATAATACTCATATCACCTTTAATGATATTTAATAACTGAGGGGTTTCATCAAGGCTAGTCTTACGAACAAACTTCCCTATCTTCGTTAACCTTGAATCATTCTCTGCATTAAATGTTGATCCGTCTTCATTTCTCAAATCAGGTGCGTTCATTTTCATCGAACGTAATTTATACATTTTAAATATCTTTCCGTTCTTTCCTAAACGTGGAGCGTTATAAAAAATAGAGCCTTTATCTTGAAAGTAAATAATAGGTCCAATAACAATCAAAATAATAAGCCAAAATGGCATAGCAATTAATGCTAGAACTAAATCAAAAACTCTTTTAAAGAAATGTCTATACATCAAATCACCCCTCTTTTATTTAAATTTCATTATCACCTAATACTTCTCCCATAGCCTTTTTCAAACTCTCAGCCACATACTCCACATCCTCATCACGAAGCAACGTATGAAGCGGTAATGAAATCTCATTCTTATACATATCAAATGCATTAGAATAATCTTTTATATCAAACCCTAAATTCTTATAAGCAGTCATCATTGGTAGAGGCTTATAATGAACATTCGTTGCGACCCCAGCATCAGCCATCTTCACAATAATTTCATTTCTCTCCATCTCACCAATACCAGGTATCCTTACTAAATAAAGATGGCCTGTAGAAGTGTAATCATCACCATAGTGCCGTAAACTTTTAACTCCTAATGGCTTAAGTTCTTTATCATATTTTTCAATAATCTGTTTACGTCTTTTCATAAGTCCGTCATATCTACTTAACTGAATCAATCCAAAACCAGCTAAAATATCAATCATGTTGCATTTGTAAGCTGGATATACAATATCATATTCCCATGCACCTTTTTTAGTTTTAGCTAATGCATCTTTAGACTGACCATGCAAACTATATAACATAAATTGTTTGTACACTTCTTCATCATCTAAACCTAAATTATTTCTCCAAACAACTGCTCCACCTTCCGCAGTCGTAAGATTCTTCACTGCATGAAATGAAAAACAGGCAAAATCAGCAACCTGACCACTTTTTAATCCTTTTCTAGTTGCACCAAATCCATGAGCAGAATCAGCTATTACAATAACTCTATTAATTACTTCTTGAAGTTCATTATTCGCTTTAAATAATTCCTTTTTACTTTCTATAACTTTATAAATCTCATCATAATCACACATTATACCTGCTAAATCCACCGGTATAATAGCTTTAGTTTTTTCTGTTATTGCATCAGCTATCTTTGAATAATCCATTTCAAATGAATCAGGAGCTGTATCAACTAATACAATCTTTGCACCAACATGATCTATTACAGAAGCCGATGCTGTATATGTATAAGCAGAAGTTATAACTTCATCCCCAGGTCCAATGCCTAAAATACGAAGTGTTAACTCCATTGCAGCAGTAGCAGAATTAAGGCATACAGCTTTATTCACTCCAATATATTCAGCTATCTTTCTTTCAAATTCTTTTGTTCTTGGCCCAGTTGTTATCCAGCCAGATTTCATAGCTTTTATAACTTCTTCTATCTCTTCATCGGTTATATCCGGTGGAGAGAAAGGAATATTTCTCAATTCAGTATCACTCACTCTACTAACCTCACAATCGTATTAAAATTACATTTTAAACTCTATTAAATAACGTGTTCATCTAACCCACATATTCTAGCACTCAACCCTTCAATCTATTTTCCAATTACCTTTCACCTCTAAAATATTGTATGATAGTACCTGTAATCTTCTTGTAACGTTCCACTTTCACACTCAACCTCTACAACCCTTACCACCACTAGCTTTCAGAGTCATTCATCTAATCCCCATACTCACCTCGGCCATAAAAAGATTTGATTCTATATATTATGCAATATATTGTGTTACTAATTATATCACCTACTATATATAGGGAATTTCTTCTTCTTCATCAGTTGACCCTTCACCAAAATGTTTATCACACTTAATAATACCATTCTCATAATAAATAATTCCATTAGATGGACAAATTGGTGATATGTTTCTTCATACTCAAACTTAAATTGACCGAATGAATTTTCAGAATGATCATTCCAACTGCACTATGTTATGATTACACACAGACTGTCTTATAGCCTCCACATATCCACCCATGTTCGGAATTACAATTGCTCATATAATTTCTAAAATTTCAATCACTATAATTAATTTTATACACGAAAATCCATCTTTGTTTTCTATGCCAATTGATATCTTACTTTTCTTACGCATAATCTAACCACTTAAAAATCCTTTAATTTTATGAAATCTTCCGACGATGGTAAATCATCTTTTGTAACAACTGCACTACTCTCAATCTTACTCTTTCCCAAGACAACACAATTAGATTTCACAATAGCTCCACAATCAACATGAACTCCATAGCCGATAAAACTATCATGATCTATGATTGAACCTGCACCAACTATGCATCCTTATTCAATAACTACATTTGTGCAAATTATTACTCCCATACTTACTATTGTTCCTGGATATATTGATGCTGAAGGACTTACTATTGCCTTTGGATGTATAATCACAGGAAGAATGTATCCTAGTTCTTCTACTCTTTTAATCCATTCCATACGTAGTTCATTGTTGCCAATTACTACAAAGGCATATCTATATTCTTTTATAAATTCTGAAATGTCATTTAACTTTCCAATTGCAATTTTAGAATGATTATATAAGAAATCAGATTCATCAAAATTACTCATTGCTTCTGCTGTTTCTTTGACCACATGTTCGTGTCCACCAGCCCCTAGAATTAGTCAGCCCCGAAAGGTAAATAAGCTTTAAAAACTTCATTTTTTCCTATAGACCTTTAT